>JANPAO010000001.1:0-3214 GCA_031429955.1 Phenylobacterium sp.
CCCTGCGCTACTGGGGTCCCAACCGCACGCGGTTCGTGGTCAAGGCCCCCGACAAGCCGGACCGGGAAACCATCTTCACCTTCCAGCGGCAGGGCTGGCTTGAATGGAAGCTGGTGAACATCGTCCTGCCAAAGGCGGCGACTTAGTTCTTGTTATGTTCCCTTCCTCTGCTAGGCTGCAGGCCAGCTCAACAGGGAGAGAGTCATGACCATCGGATATGTCACCATCGGCGCAAAAGATGTCGCGGCGGCTCTGCCATTCTACGATGCGGTGCTTGGTGCCATCGGCTACAGCCGCACCTTCCACGATGGCGGATGGGCCGGTTATGGTCCGCAGGGTGGCGAGGCCAATGTCTTCATCTGCCCCCCGTTCGACGGCGAACCCGCCAGGGCGGGCAATGGCATCATGCTGGCCTTCCGGGCCGAGACCAAGGACGCTGTCCAGGCCGCCGATGACGCCGCCCTGGCCCAGGGCGGCACCGACGAAGGGGCGCCAGGTCCCCGGCCCGCCGACTCCACCAGCTTCTACGGGGCCTATGTCCGCGACCTCACAGGCAACAAGCTGAGCATCTTCACCAAGCCCTAGCTTGACCGGCGGCGGGACTGGCGAGAACGTGCCAGCCCCGTCACCCGGAGCCAAGCCATGCGCGCCGCCGCCCTCCTCGCCTGTACCCTGATCGTCGCGCCGCTCAGCGCCCAGGCCGGGGTCTGCAAGGCCTGGAGCTCGCCCGTCCTGACAGCCTCCATCGCCGCCAAGCCCATCGACGAGGCCAGCGGCCTGGAGGCTTCCCGCGCCTACCCGGGCCGCCTCTACCACAACAATGACTCCGGCGATGACCTGAGGTTCTTCGTGACCGACATGGCCGGCCAGGGGCTGCAGGTGGTCAACCTCAAGGGCCCCAAGCCCGCCGACCTCGAAGAGATGTCCTTGGGCCCCTGTAGTTCGAGGACCTGCCTCTACCTCGGCGACATCGGCGACAATGCCGGGGCCCGCTCCGAGGTGGCCTTCACCCTCCTTCCGGAAAAGAAGGTGTACGCCGACACCGAGACGCCGCTGCGGGTGGTTCGCGCCCGCTATCCCGATGGCCCCCACAACGCCGAAGCCTTCGCGGTCCACCCGGGCGGCGACCTCTTCCTGGTGACCAAGCCCGTCGACGCCAAGATGACCACGCCGGGTCCGGCCCTGGTCTACAAACTCTCCGCCAATCAACTGCGCCAGGCCGACGGCGTCCAGGTCTTCATCAAGGTCGGCGAACTGGATCTGCCCAAGCTGTTGGCCGACCTGCCCTTCTTCGGCTGGATCCCCACGGGCCTGGACATCAGCGCAGACGGCAAGCGCGCGGTGCTGCTGACCTATATGGCCGTGGTTGAACTGGGCTTTGATCTGACCGGCGGCGTGCCCGCCACACTGATCGCCGGCGAGAACGTGTCGGTCTTCCGCGCGCCGCCGCTAGCCCAACAGGAGGCCATCGCCCTGCTGCCGGACGACAGCGGCTTCCTCTACGACAGCGAGGCCGCCCGCAAGGCTGCGACCTTCCCCTTGAACAAGGTCACCTGCCAGGCGCGGTAGAAAGAAGGTTGTCCACGAACCTCACGAACGACACGAACAACAACCTTTCGGTCCATGGTCCGCGTCCGGCCTGGGGGTCAACGTCGCCATTTTACCCGCGGCGCCCGTCAGGGCGGCCCGCCGGTGACCCTGGCGGCTAGCCGCCCCTTGTTCGTGTCGTTCGTGAGGTTCGTGGTTCCTCTCATCAGAACCCCTACCCCAGCGCCGCCTTCACCGCCGCGACCCCGTCAGCCGCCTTCGATCCGTCCGGCGCGCCGCCCTGGGCGAAGTCGGGTCGGCCGCCGGCACCCTGGCCGCCCATGGCGATCACGGCGGCCTTGGCCAGTTCGGCGGCGTTGAACTTCGAGGCGGCCGACCCCATCACCGCCACAGCAATAGCGGCCTTGCCCTCAGCCACACCCACCATGGCGATGACGCCGTCGGGCACCTGCTTGCGGTATTCCTCGACGATGGGCCGCAGGTCCTTGCCGCCGACGCCCTCCATGATTCGGGCCATCAGTTTCACGCCGCCAATCTCTTCAATGGCGCCGGCCTCTCCACCGGAGCCGCCGCCTCCCATGGCCAGCTGGCGCTTGGCGTCGGCCAGGTCCTTCTCCAGCTTGCGCCGCTGGGCGTCGAGGGCGTCGACCCGGGCCAGGACCTCGGCCACCGGGGTCTTGAACTGGTCGGCTAGAGCCTTGGCGACGGCGGCCTGGTCGTTGAGATAGCGGCGCGCGGACTCGCCGGTGAGCGCCTCGATGCGGCGGATGCCGGCGGCGACGCCCGTCTCCGAGACGATCTTGAACAGCGCGATGTCGCCGGTGCGAGCCACGTGGGTGCCGCCGCAAAGTTCGACCGAATAGTCCCCGTCACCCTCGAGCGCCTTGCCCAGCGCGAGCACACGCACGCGGTCGCCGTACTTCTCGCCGAACAGTGCCATGGCCCCGGCCTCAATCGCGGCCTCTGGGGCCATCACCTGGGTCACGGCCGGCAGGTTCTGGCGGATCACCGCATTGACCTGCGTCTCGATGGCGTCGAGCTCGGCCGTGGTCAGCGGGCCGCCGTGGCTGAAGTCGAAGCGCAGGCGCTCGCCATCCACCATCTGGCCCTTCTGCGAGACGTGGGGGCCCAGCACGTTGCGCAGGGCCGCGTGTAGCAGGTGGGCGCCGGAGTGGTTGGAGCGCGTTGACAGCCGCCGCTCGGCGTCCACCAGCAGGCGCACCCGCGCGCCGGGGGCCAGCGAGCCCTGCGTGATCTCCAGGATATGGACGTGCAGGTCGCCGGCCTGCTTCTGGGTGTCGATCACCCGGCCCTTGCCGCCGTCCCATTCCGCCTCGCCGATATCGCCGGCCTGGCCGCCGCTCTCGGCGTAGAAGGGCGTGCGGTCGAACAGGGCCTGGACGGTCTGGCCGGCCTGCGCCTTGTCAATTTCCGCGCCATCAGCCACCAGGGCCAGCAATTCGGCGGTCGCTTCCACGGTGTCGTAGCCCAGGAAGACGGTGGCCCCGAGTCGCTCGCGTATCGCGAACCACTCGCCGGCCGCCGAGGCCTGGCCGGAACCGGTCCAGGCTTCGCGGGCCTGGGCGCGCTGCTGGTTCATGGCGGCCTCGAAGCCCTCCATGTCCACGGTCATGCCCCTGCCGCGCACGGCGTCCTGGGTCAGGTC
>JANPAO010000002.1:0-3166 GCA_031429955.1 Phenylobacterium sp.
GCCCGCATAGTTTTCGGTCAGCGGCGGCAGGGGATAGTCGCGCCTGCGGGCCCCTTCAAAAGGATTTCCGCCTGGCTGCAGGCGGCCCTTGAGGTTGCCCGCCTTGCCCGAAACTCCGGCGACGTACTCGAACTTGTCGTAGTAGGGCTCAAGCTCGGCATAGCTGACACCCCAGTCGCGCAACGGCATGTCGTCGGGTATAAACTTCGCGCCGTAGCGGTCGACGTAGGTCGAACGGATCTTCAGATCGTTGTCTGCCCAGCGCCAGGAGACGCCGTTCCAGTGCGCGCCCGCTCCGCCGACCCCCTCGCCGGGCAGGAACGAGCCCAGCCGGCGCATGGGCAGGGCCTCTTCGGACACCGTGTTGCGGACGCTGACCGTGTCCTTGGCGGTATCCATCATCAGGTCGGTGCGCTGGGCGAAACGCAGTTCGTCGCGGATCAGGGGGACGGCGAAATCCTCCTCGGTCGAACGCGGTCCACCGCGTTCCAGCACCACGATCTTCTGGCCGGTCGGGCCCAGCTCGCGGGCCATGATGCCGCCGGTCCAGCCCATGCCCACGATGACGATATCAACCGGGGGAAGCTTACGCGCCATGACCGAGGCTCCTCACGACATGTCGGCGATGCTGACCGGCGCGTTCGGGAACCGACGACCGTCGTTGTAGGCAGCGATGTTCTGGACGTTGTTGGCCATCACGCCTGGAAAGCCGATCATCTTCCAGGCCGCCTTGCCGCGATTGCCGCCATAGATCGGGTCGGCGAACATGCCTTCCATCACGGTCTGGTAGACCACCTCGAAGAAGGGCCGGGCCGGCAGGCCGCCGGGCAGCTTGAGCTTGCCCTGGCTGAGATCCTGCAGGACGGCTTCCTTGTCCGCCGCCGGCAGCCGATCAAAGGTCTTGCCGTGGGCGGCTTCGCACCACCCGTTGGTCTCGGCGATCCCGGCCCGGTAGAGCTCGGCCGGGGTCATCGGCAGCTGATAGCCCTGGTTCGGCGTGCCGGTCTTCCAGGGGCCCTGCATATAGAGCCGATCACCCTTGCCCCAGCTGCCGGCCCGCGCTCGGTCGATGAAGGTCGCTATGCCCAGTTCGACGCCATCCGGGGTCAGTTCGTCAGCCGGAATCATGTGGGTCACGACGGCTTCGACAAACACCGCCTCAGAAGGCTTCAGGAAGGTATAGCCGACGGGTACGGCTGGTGACGCTGCGGCGGCCGCTGGCACCTGCGCCGCAGCCGGCGAACCCGCAGTTCCGGCGACGCCCCCCGCCAGCAACAACAGTGCTCGTCGATCGACTTTCGGCTGTAACATCCGCCCCCCGACTTTTGCTTATTGAACAGACGCCCCCTATCACCTTGCGTCAAGCAAGAGGCAGGGTCTGGCATCAGCGCTTGGCGCCGCCCCCTGATCCGTTATCGTTGGTAAGCGACGGTCCGTCAGAGGCCGCGACCGGAGGCGACCCCCATGAAGTTCACCTGGTTTAACCTGATGCCGTGGCCGTATCTGCCGGATGATTTCCGGGAGAAGAACCGCTCGGTCTGGGTAGATATCGACCAGAAGTTGTTCGATCCGGCCAAGAGCCATGAGGTCTACAACACCTATATGGATCTCCTTGAGTATGCCGACACCCTGGGGTTCGACGGCGTGGGCGTGAACGAGCACCACCAGAACGGCTATGGCATCATGCCCAGCCCCAACATCATCGCCGCAGGCCTGGCGAGGCGCACCAAGGATGCGGCCATCGTGGTGCTGGGCAACTCCATCGCCCTCTACAATCCGCCGATCCGGGTGGCCGAGGAGTTCGCCATGCTGGACTGCATCTCCGGCGGGCGGCTGGTGGCGGGGTTCCCGGTGGGGACCTCGATGGACACCAACTATTGCTACGGCCAGATCCCGTCCCTGACTCGGGAGAAATACCAGGAAGCCCACGACCTGATCATCAAGTCCTGGACCACGCGGGAGCCCTTTGCCTGGAACGGCCGCTATAACAAGCTGCGCCACGTCAATATCTGGCCGCGCCCGATCCAGGACGCCCCCCACCCGCCAGTCCATATCCCCGGCGGCGGTTCGGTGGAGACCTACGACTTCTGCATCGACAACACCTATTCCTACTCATACCTCAGCTTCTCCGGCTATCTGCGGGCCCAGGCCTTGATGGACGGCTATTGGCGTCGGGTGGACGAGCGGGGCGTCGACAAGAGCCCCTATCGCGCCGGGTTTGCCCAGACCATACTGGTGGCCGACACCGACGAGGAGGCCGAGCGGCTCTATTCAGAGCACGTCAGCTATTTCTACAATCGCTGCCTGCACGTCTATCCGGGCTTTGCCGACGCGCCAGGCTACCGCACCATCAAGACCATCCAGACTGGGGCGCTGTCGCAATATGCGCCGCCCACCGGGGGCTATACCCAGCTCACCTGGAAGGAACTGACCGAACAGGGCCATGTGATCGCGGGCTCCCCAGAGACCGTCCGGCAGCGGATGGAGGAACTCATCAAAGGGCTGAACGTCGGCAACATCTTCTGCCTGATGCACGTGGGGAACATGCCCGCGGACAAGTGCATGTACTCCACCAAGCTGTTTGCCGAGAAGGTGATGCCCAAGCTGCGGAACATGTTCCCCGACTGGGATGACGACAACCGCTTCTGGACCAGCCCGCTGGCCAAGCGGGTCACCGCCGGTCGCCTGCCCTTGGAGGCGCCCACCAGTGCCGACCTCGCCAAGACCTATGCGTGAGGCCTGACATGGAACTGAAGACCGTCGCGACCCACCACGTCCCCGTCCGCTATCTGGAGGGGGGTTCTGGCCCCAACCTGCTGTTTCTGCACGGGGCGGGCGGGGTCACCGCTGAGGACCCGTTCCTGGCCGCCCTGGCCCAGACCCACCACGTCTATGCGCCGTTGATCCCTGGCTATGGCGACAGCGAGGAATGCCCAGAGATCCGTGACATGCTGGATTTCACCCTCCACACCTGGGACGTGGCCGCGGCGCTCGGCCTGAAGGACCCGATCCTGGTGGGCCACTCCATGGGCGGCATGATCGCCGCCGAAATGGCCGCCATCCAGCCCAATGATGTCACCCGGCTGGGCCTGATCTGCCCCACAGGCCTGTGGAACGACGACCATCCGGTGGCCGACCTGTTTTCCCTGATGCCCTATGAGATGCC
>JANPAO010000003.1:0-6013 GCA_031429955.1 Phenylobacterium sp.
GGTAAACGCCTCTTAACCAACTGGGCTCCATAGACTGGGGTTTCCAGAATGGGGAGCATGGGGCATGGCGCGGGTGGCGCGGAAGACGGGCTTGGAACTGGGCCTGCATATTGCCGGCCTGGCCTGGACCCATCCCACCACCGCCCGGCTTCGCGGTGGCTTGATCGCAGCGTCGGGGGCGGCCCTGGCGGTGGCGCTGGCCACCTATAGCGCGGCCGACCCCAGCCTCAATGCCGCCTCCCCCTACCGCCCCGCCAATGCCCTGGGTGGCGCAGGCGCAGCCGCGGCCGATATCGGGGTGCAGTCCCTGGGCCTGGCCGCCGGGGTCGCGGCCCTGCTGATGGTGCTGATTGGCCTCTATCGCGCGGTCTCGGCCCATCCCGACCAGACCAGTGTCCAGGTCCGCCTGCGGGCGGTGATCGGCACCCTGGGCCTGCTGGCCCTGGCGGGCTTGCTGGCCGCGCCCCCGGCTCCGGCCACCTGGCCGCTGGCCAAGGGCCTTGGCGGCTTCTGGGGTGATGGCCTGTTGCATGCCGTGGCCGGGGTCCTGGCCTTTGCCCGCCTGCCCGGGGCCACCCTGATCGCCGCTCTGCTGCTGGCGGTCGGTGCCTTTGCTGGCCTGGGCTATGCCCTGGGGGTTCGCCGTCTGGACCTGGGATCGACCGCCACCTGGCTGGTGGCCGCCCTGCAACCCAAGCCCAACGTCGCGCCAACCCCTGTCCGTCCCTCGGTCGCCAGGCGGGCCAGCGCCAAGGCTGCGGTCCCTGAACCGGCCCTGGCTCCGGCCGTCCCCGCCCCCCTGGAGACAGCCTCAGAGCCCGAACCCTTCGCGCCGCCCGTGGCGGTCAAGATCCCCAAGGCCGCCCCCAAGGAGTCCGGTCGGGAGCTTCGCGAGGCCCAGGGGGCCTTCGATTTCGTCAAGACCGGCGGCTTTGCCCTGCCCGAACTCTCCATGCTGGCCAAGCCCAAGCCCCGGGCGAGCCAGTTCGACGAGGGGGCTCTGCGCCAGAATGCCCAACTGCTGGAGAGCGTCCTGGCCGAGTTCGGCGTCAAGGGGGCCATCGATCAGATCCGCCCGGGGCCCGTCGTCACCCTCTATGAGCTGGTGCCCGCTGCGGGGGTGAAGTCGGCCCGGGTCGTGGCCCTGTCCGACGACATCGCCCGCTCCATGTCCGTGGCCGCCTGCCGGGTCAGCGTGGTTCCGGGACGCAATGCCATCGGCATCGAACTGCCCAATGCCCGGCGCGAGACGGTCTATCTGCGCGACCTGCTGGCCAGCGCCGAGTACGAGAAATCGAACTCCGCCCTTCCCATGGCGCTCGGCGAAACCATCGGCGGCGAGCCCTATATCGCCGACCTGTCGAAGATGCCTCACCTGCTGATCGCCGGCACCACCGGTTCAGGCAAGTCGGTGGGGGTCAATGCCATGATCCTGTCGATCCTTTACCGTCTGCCGCCCGAGCAGTGCCGGTTCATCATGATCGACCCCAAGATGCTGGAACTGTCGGTCTATGACGGCATCCCCCACCTGCTGGCGCCGGTGGTCACCGATCCCAAGAAGGCCATCGTCGCCCTGAAGTGGACGGTGCGGGAGATGGAGGATCGCTATCGGCGGATGTCGAAGATCGGGGTCCGCAACGTCGCCTCCTACAACGATCGGGCCCGAGAGGCCGCCGCCAAGGGCGAGCACTTCGAGCGCACCGTCCAGACCGGCTTCGACGACCAGGGCCGGGCCATCTATGAGAGCGAGAAGATCAATCCCGAGGCCATGCCCTATCTGGTGGTGGTGATCGACGAGGTGGCCGACCTGATGATGGTGGCCGGCAAGGACGTGGAGGGTGCGGTCCAGCGCCTGGCCCAGATGGCCCGGGCCGCGGGCATCCACCTGGTGATGGCCACCCAGCGCCCCTCGGTGGATGTCATCACCGGCACCATCAAGGCCAACTTCCCGACCCGCATCTCCTTCCAGGTCACCTCCAAGATCGACAGCCGTACCATCCTGGGCGAGCAGGGTGCCGAGCAGCTGCTGGGCCAGGGCGACATGCTCTACATGGCCGGCGGCGGTCGGGTGACCCGCCTGCACGGGCCCTTCGTCTCCGACGGCGAGGTGGAGGCCGTGGCCAAGTTCCTGCGCGAGCAGGGCCAGCCTCAATACCTGGAGGAGGTCACCGCCGGCGGCGAGGACGAGGACGGGGACGGCGAAGGCGGCTTTGACGAGGGCGGATCGGGCGATGATCTCTATGACCGCGCCGTGGCGGTGGTGACCCGGGACAAGAAGGCCTCCACCTCCTACGTCCAGCGCCGCCTGCAGATCGGCTACAACCGCGCCGCCTCCCTGATTGAGCGGATGGAGAATGAGGGCGTCGTCAGCCCCGCCAACCACGCCGGCAAGCGCGAGGTGCTGGCCGGCCCGCCGCCCTGAGTTCCGCTTTCCCTCCCCGCGCGCCGGTGTATCTTCCGCCTCCACGAAAAGAGGCGCCCATGATCATCGAGCCCCGTATCCGCGGTTTCATCTGCACCACGGCCCATCCTGAGGGCTGCGCCATGAATGTTCACCAGCAGGTGGGCTATGTCCGCAACCAGGGTGCGATCGCCGGAGGCCCCAAGCGGGTTCTGATCCTGGGCTGTTCGGCGGGCTACGGCCTGGCCTCGCGGATCGTCACCACCTTTGGCGGCAGGGCCGATACGGTGGGTGTCTCCTTCGAAAAGGCCCCCACCGAGACCAAGACCGCCAGCGCCGGCTGGTACAACAACCGCGCCTTCGAGGCAGAGGCGGCCAGGGTCGGCCGCAAGGCCATCACCCTGGATGGGGACGCCTTCTCTGACGAGATGAAGGCCCAGACCGTGGCCGCCATCGCCGAGCACCTGGGTCAGGTGGATCTGATGGTCTATTCCATGGCCGCCCCAGTGCGCACCCACCCCAAGACCGGTGAGACCTTTCGCTCGGCCATCAAGCCCCTGGGCGCGCCGGTCACCGTCAAGACCTTGAACACCGACAAGGGCGAGGTCTTCGAGACCGAACTTGCCCCCGCCACCCCGGAGGAAACCGCCGGCACCATCGCTGTCATGGGCGGCGAGGACTGGGAAATGTGGATCGAGGCCCTGTCCCAGGCCAGGCTGCTGGCGCCCGGCTTCAAGACCCTGAGCTATACCTATATCGGCTCAGAGCTCACCTGGCCGATCTATTGGAAGGCGACGCTCGGCAAGGCCAAGGAAGACCTCGACCGCGCCGCCCGCGCCATCCGCGCCAAGCTGGGGGAACCGGCCGCCCGCGTGGTGTCCCTGAAGGCCGTGGTCACCCAGGCCTCTTCGGCCATCCCTGTGGTGCCGCTCTATGGGGTGGTGCTGTTCAAGGTGATGAAGGAGATGGGGCTGCACGAGGGTTGTATCGAGCAGATCGACCGCCTGTTCCGCACCCTGCTGCCCGCGCCTGAGGCCCTGGACGAGGCCGGGCGGATCCGGGTGGACGACTGGGAACTCTCCGAGCCGGTCCAGACCGAGGTCAAGCGCCGCTGGGCGCAGATCTCGACGCAGACCTTGCCCGACCTCGCCGACCTGGCGGGCTTTCGCAGCGATTTCCTGAAGATCTTCGGCTTTGGCCTGGCCGGCGTCGACTATGGTGCCGAGCAGGACCCGCAGGTGGTGCCGGCCTTGGCTTGAGGTGGCCTTGCGGACCGGCCGGCCACCTCGGGCCTATGACCAGGTCGAACACCGGTCGCTAACCTTAAGGCAACAACCGGGCTCCATAGTTGTGCGACCTATCTGAGGGCACCACGTCATGCAGCAATTCTTGGACGACGGTCTCGATGAGCTGGCCGCCAAGGCCTATCAGGGTCGCATCTTGAGAACCGGAACCACGGTGGCGGTGGCCGCCCTGGCCACCACCCTGCTGCCGCCGGAAACCTGCGGCCTATGGGTCGCCCTGGCCTTGACCAGCGAGGTCTTGGGTCAGTGGGCGACCCGTCGGCAGGCGCAAGGCGAGAAGGCCGGTCAGGGCCTTCGACTGGCTCATGTCCTATCCGTGGCGTTAGGCAGCCTGATCTGGATGTGCCTGGGGGGTCTGTTCTGGCTCGGGGGGCAGGCGGCGGGCGCGATCTGCGCGGTCCTGATCTGGCTCTCGGTGATCTTCTTTGCCCAGACCTATGCCTACCAGTCACGGGCCGGTTTCATGGTGAGCGGTGTCGCCCCAGGGGTCGGGTTGATGCTTTTTGTCATCTTCGGCCCAAATCCTTTGGACCTGCCCCTGCTGCCGGTCGCCGGCATGTTGATCATGACCCTGGCCTTCGCCTTCGACGGCGTGCTCAAGGCCCTGGCTGCCCGGCGGGAGTTGGACGATGCCCAGATGCGGCTTCGGACCTCGGAGAGCCAGTATCGGGTGCTGGCTGACAACCTCACCGACGTCATTGCGCTAAATGATGTCGATGGGCACAGGCGCTACATCTCGCCCTCCATCGAGGCGGCCATGGGCTATTCGATGGCCGAGCTGCTTTCCACCGAGAACTACACCTTCCTGCACCCGGAGGACGCTGTCTGGGTGCCCGGTGAAATCTCAAACCTGGCCGAGACCGGTGGCGAGATGACGCTGCAGTACAGGGTCATCCATAAGAGCGGCACCATCATCTGGGTGGAGACCAATTTCGGGCTGATCACCACCGCGGAGCCCGGCGCGCCACCACAGATCATCTCGGTCTCGCGCCAGATCGACGCCCGCAAGGCCATGGAGACCGAGTTGGTGGAGGCCCGGCATCGCGCCGAGCAGGCCGCGGCCGCCAAATCGGAATTCCTGGCCAACATGACGCACGAACTTCGCACCCCGCTGAACGCCATCGTGGGGTTCTCTGGGATCATGAGGAAGTCCTCGCGGCTGGAGGACCAGGACGCCCGACACCTCAGCCTGATCCACGACGCCAGCTCGACCCTGCTGGAACTGGTCAATAGCGTGCTGGACTTCTCTCGCCTGGAGGCCGGGGCGGTGGAGGTGGAGGCCAGGGCCTTTGATCCCCAGGCCGCCGTCGAGGCGGTGGCCGCCATGATGCGTGAACAGGCCCAGGACAAGGGCCTGAAACTGGAGGTGGTGACCCAAGGCGAGATCACCCCGCTCTTGGGGGATGTCTCGCGCATCCGTCAGATCTTGCTCAACTTTGTCTCCAATGCCGTGAAGTTCACCGCGCAGGGCGGCGTCACCTTGACCCTCCACCAGGTGGCGGTGGAAAGCGACCGCGCGCGACTGCGCCTGGAGGTCACCGACACCGGCATTGGCCTGGAGCAAGATCAGATCGCCCATCTCTTCGAGCGGTTCACCCAGGCCGATGCCTCGGTCTCCCGGCAATATGGCGGCACCGGACTGGGTCTGGCGATCTGCAAGCGGACCGTGGAACTGATGGGCGGAACCCTGGGGGCCGCGTCGGTGGCAGGCCAGGGCTCCACCTTCTGGTTCGAGCTTGTATTGCCCCAAACCGACAGCCTGGCCGGAGACGACACCCAGGCCGCAGAGTCCCTGGACCTGGCGGCCCCCCTGCGTTTGCTGGTGGTGGAGGATGTCGCGGTCAATCGCGAGCTGATCACCGCCCTGCTGGCCCCTTTCGATGTGGTCATCGAGACCGCCGAGAACGGGGCTGAGGCCGTCGCCGCCGTCAAGGCCCGGGCCTTTGACCTGGTGCTGATGGATGTGCAGATGCCAGTCATGGACGGGTTGAGCGCCACGCGCGCCATCCGGGCCCTGGCTGATCCCCACCTGCGGGGCCTGCCCATCATTGCCATGACCGCCAATGTGCTGCCCGAACAAGTCCAGAAGTGTCTAGAGGCCGGCATGGACGACCATCTGGGCAAGCCGGTGTCTCCGACGCGCCTGCTGGAGGTTCTCGCCGAATGGCCCGACTTCACCCGCGCGGCGGAGCCTGGCCGCGCCGTCGCCTAGAGCGTGACAGCTTCAAGTGGATGCCAGTTGAAGCGCCTGTCACGCTCTACAATTTTGAAACTAGACCCTTCCTGCCGTTTCAGATGAAGCCATCTG
>JANPAO010000004.1:0-2503 GCA_031429955.1 Phenylobacterium sp.
AGAGAACATCGGTAAGGTTTCCGCTTTGTTCTACAAAGGCTTTTTGCCCATGCTCACCCGCAAGCAACACGAACTGCTCATGTTCATCCACGAGCGGATCAAGGAGAGTGGTGTCTCCCCCTCCTTCGACGAGATGAAGGACGCATTGGACCTGGCGTCGAAGTCAGGCATCCACCGGCTGATCACCGCCCTGGAGGAACGCGGGTTCCTGCGGCGTCTGCCCCACAGAGCCCGAGCCCTGGAGGTGGTGAAGCTGCCGCAGCAGGCCACCACGGCCTCGCCGCCCAAGGGCCGCGCGCCCTTCAAGCCGCAGTTGGTGGAGGCCGGCGGGGTTCCGCAGATGGCGCCGGCCAACGACACCCGGGAAATCTCGGTGCTGGGCAAGATTGCCGCCGGCACCCCAATCGAGGCCATCCAGCAGGAGCGCGAGCGCATGCATGTGCCGGAGAGCATGCTGGGGGCCGGTGAGCACTTTGCCCTCGAGGTCCAGGGGGACTCGATGATCAATGCTGGCATCCTCGACGGCGATTATGTGGTGATCCGCAAGACCGACACCGCCACCTCGGGCGAGATCGTCGTGGCCCTGGTGATGGGGGAAGAAGCCACCCTCAAGCGCCTGCGGAAGAAGGGGGCCTCCATTGCCCTGGAGGCGGCCAACCCGGCCTATGAGACCCGCATCTTTGGACCCGATCAGGTTCAGGTCCAGGGTCGTCTCGTGGGCCTGATTCGCAAGTATCACTGAGTGACCGTCCAAGGGCGCTGACCCCTCAGGGTCTGCGCCCAGACGATCCGCCAGCCGGATGCCGTGGCATAGAGTTCTGCGGCCCCGCCACGGGCAAAGTCATCCTGGGTCAGCAGCAGGACGCCGGGGCAATCGGCGGGTGCAGCCGCACCACGGACCACCACCACCTCCGCCCACTGGCAGAACAGGGGCAGCTTGGCCTCCACCGTCGAGACCCTGCGGGTGAAGATCCCCGCCACCCGAGGGGCCGATACGCCCGCCCTGGGCACGCAGGACCAGCGGTCACAGTCATAGAGGGCGTCTCGGGCCGCGAGGCCTTCGGTGGCCGGTTCCAGACCCCGTCGCCTGGCCCAGAGCTCAGCCCCAAACAGCTTGACGTCAGGGCGAAAGAGAATGGCCTCGTGACCTTGGCGCACGGCCAGGGTCGAGCCATCGGCGGCGATCCAGATGTCAGGGGGTGGCGGGCGCGGCGTCAGGCTGACGGCCAGGGCCAGGGGCAGGCCCGCCCAGCGTAGGGGCCCCTTCCACAGGCACAGCCAGAGGATGCCCAGGAAGGCCGCCGGCAGGGTCCAGGCGGGCGCGCTGGCGATGATGATCTGGGCCTTGGGCAGGCCTGCTGCCCAGAGTGCGATCTGGTTCATGGTGTCGATGGCCAGGCCCGCCGCCTGCAAGGGCCAGTGGCCCAGCCCCAGGGGGGTCATGACCGCCCCAATTGCCAAGGCCGGCATCATCAGAAACGAGGAGATCGGGGCCACCAACAGATTGGCGATGAGACCAAAGGTGGAGACCCGGTTGAAGTGCTGGATGGCAAAGGGTCCAGTGGCCAGGCCTGCGACGAAGCTGGCGGCCAGGCTGGCCCCAAGCCAGGTCCCCGTGGCCTGGATCGCGCGGATCGGCCAAGGCGCGCTGATCTCGCGGACGGCGCGCGGCCACAGCTCGGCCAGGGCCACCAGAGCCGTGGTGGCGGCAAAGGACATCTGGAAACCGGGTTCGGTCACCGCCTCCGGCTGCAGGACCATGATCGCCAGGGCGGCGATGGCCAGGGTGTGAAGGCTGATGGCGCGGCGATCCACCAGGATGGCGGCAAAGGCCGCCGCGGCGGTAATGGCCGCGCGTTCGGCGGGGGCAGGCGCTCCCGAGAGGATCAGATAGCTGCAGACCGCCACAAAGCCCGCCACCGCAGCCACCTTCTTGCCAGACACCCGCAGGGCCAGCCAGGGCCAGGCGGCGATCAGCAGCCTAACCCCGGCAAAGGCAAAGCCCCCGACAATGGCCATGTGCAGTCCAGAGATAGAGATGATGTGGGCCAGGCCGGCGGCGCGCAGGGTATCTACCTGTTCGCGGGGCACGAAGGCGGCGTGACCGGTGATCATGGCCGCCGCCAGCCCGCCGCTGCCAGGCCCCATCTGATCGACAATCCGCCGGGCCAGAGACCAGCGGGCGGCATTGACCTGCATCTCCAGGTCCAGGCGCCAAGGGGGTGGGGCCGCGCTGATCTGGCGCGGTTCGGTCAGGGTAAATCCGACCCCGCCAATCCCCTCGAAGAAGGCATCGCGGGCAAAGTCGTAGGAGCCTGGGCTGGCTGGCGGCGGTGGCGGATTGACCATGCCCCTCAAGCGCAGCGCGTCTCCCGGGGCCGGTAGCGGGGCGTCATCGGGCAGGGTCATGCGGACGCGGATCGGGGTCGCCTCCGGCGCCAGGCCGCTGATCCTGATCTGGGCCAGCATCAGGCGAGGCCGGCCCTGCCCCGGATTGGCAATG
>JANPAO010000005.1:0-3878 GCA_031429955.1 Phenylobacterium sp.
TATCTCGACATCCATCACCCTGAGATCGAAGAATTTCTGGAGATCCGCAAACCCTCTGGTGACTTCAATCGCAAGTCCCTGAACCTGCATCATGGCATCTCCATCAGCGACGCCTTCATGGAGGCCGTGCAAGCCGGTGAGATGTTTGGCCTGCGCTCGCCTAAGAATGGCGATGTGGTCAAGGAGGTGGACGCCCGGTCCCTCTGGCAGAAGATCCTGGAGATCCGCCTGCAGACCGGCGAGCCCTATCTGATCTTCTCCGACACCGTGAACCGCTCCATGCCGCAGCATCAGCGCGACCTGGGCCTCAAGGTCCGCCAGTCGAACCTGTGCTCGGAGATCATGCTGCATACCGGCCCCGACCACCTGGGTGCCGAGCGCACGGCGGTCTGCTGCCTGTCCTCAGTGAACGCGGAGAAGTTCCTGGAGTGGCGTGACCACCCGACCTTCATCGAGGACGTCATGCGCTTCCTCGATAATGTGCTGCAGGACTTCATCACTCGGGCTCCGCCGGAAATGAAGAACGCCGTCTATGCCGCCATTCGCGAGCGTTCGGTGGGCCTGGGTCTGATGGGCTTCCACACCCTGCTGCAGGCCCAGAACGTGCCCTTCGAGAGCGCGCTCGCCAAGTCCTGGAACATGCGGCTGTTCAAGCACCTGCGCCGCCAGTGCGACGCGGCCTCCCGGACTCTGGCTGCCGAGCGTGGGGCCTGCCCCGATGCCGCCGACATGGGGGTCATGGAGCGGTTCAGCCACAAGCTGGCCATTGCGCCCACCGCCTCGATTTCGATCATCTGTGGCGGCACCAGCGCCGGCATCGAACCGATCCCGGCCAACATCTATACCCACAAGACCCTGTCGGGCTCCTTTGCCGTCAAGAACCCCTACCTGGAGCGTCTGCTGGAGACCAAGGGGCAGAACACTGCTGCGGTCTGGGATTCGATCCTGGAGAACGAAGGCTCGGTTCAGCACCTCGACTGCCTCTCGGCCGATGACAAGGATGTCTACAAGACCGCCTTCGAGCTGGATCAGCGTTGGGTGGTGGAACTGGCCGCCGACCGCACGGCGGACATCTGCCAGTCGCAGTCGGTGAACATCTTCCTGCCCGGCGACGTGGACAAGTGGGACCTGCACATGTTGCACTGGCAGGCCTGGGAGCGGGGCTGCAAGTCGCTCTACTATCTGCGCTCCAAGTCGGTGCAGCGGGCGGCTCATGCGGGCGGCGAGGGCTTGGTGGCCATCGACCATGGCCCCAGCGAAAAGATAGACTATGACGAATGCCTCGCCTGTCAGTAGAACCCGCACAACAGGGGCAGAAGAACAGGGTAAACCGGTCCTGCCCTAACGGCGAAGCTCTCAACGGGTAGCGATGCGACTTCTCGCGGCGACCGCACTGACGCTTGGATGCGCGGCCACGACGGTGGCGCTCGCCGCCGCCGTTTTCCCGTCTCCCGCAGTTGAACCGTCCCGGGGAGATCAAGCGCGAGACGCCAGCTGGCACCGACTTAGGGCGGCGGTCTTCACCACAGCGCCGGGCACCGACTTGGTTCTGGGCGAGGACACCCCCATCGCTCGGGGCCCAGCCGTGGCGGCGGGCCTCGAACCGGATTTCCTTCAGCCCGCCATCTCCGGCACGGCGCTGGACGCCCCCCATACCCTTGCCAGCGAAACCTATGTGCCCGGCGAGGGTATGGCCCGCTGGCGGGTCCGCGAGATGGCGATTGCCAGGCCCGCGGTAGGGGCCATCGATGCGATTCGCATTTCCATCGGCCAGATCGCCCGGATGCCCGGCGGCCTGCCGCCAGGGCCTGATCGGTGGGCCGAGGCCGACACCGAGGCCTATCAGGTGACCTATACCCGGGGTTGGCCCGGCCTCATGGCCGTCGATGCAGGCGAGTTTGACCTGGATATCACCCCCCATGCCGCCGTCGGAGTCTCCAATGCCGGGGGGGAGGCCGAAGCCGGGGCCTTGGTGCGCCTGCGCCGTAAGGCCCAGGGTTGGGCCGACCGTCTGGGGGTCCAGGATGGCGCGCGGTTCGGAGACCAGGGACGCTGGTACCTCTTTGCCGCCGCCAGTGGCCGGGCCGTGGGTCTGAACCTGCAGCGCACGTCCGGCGACTGGTCCAATCGCGGTATCTCCACAGACCCCGCCAGCGCCCTGGTCAGCGATATCCAGGCCGGGGTCGGGTGGCGGCGTGGTTCGGTCCAGGCCTCCTTGGCCTGGATGCGGCGTAAGGTGAAGGCTGCCCAGGGCCTGATGGGCTGGGACAATCGCGACGATTCCATGGTCGCCGTCTCTGTCTCCATAAACCCAAGGCGTTGACCGTGCCAAGGCCCCTCCTGTTGCGACGCCCCTCGAGGTCCTACTCGGGAACAAATCCTCCCCGTCGCGGCTTCTCCCGGCAAGGCGTATCATCCGGAGAATGCAAGATGCCCAGCGAGAGGGGGATGGGTCAGGGCATGAGGCCAAGGATCACTTCTGCCGTGGGCGCGCTGGGGCTATGGGCGGCGGCGAATGGGGCCATGGCCCAGTCCATCAGCCTATCGCATGATCCAGCCGCGATCCCGCTAGTGCGCGCAGCATTTGAGGGCGTGCCTCAGGGGCTCGCACCGCAGGACGACCTCATCGGGCGGTTGCTGGACCGCGACCAGTTTGGCCTCGGGGTTCGCTGGGACAACAGTCACTTCCGGCTGACCCACGACGATGGGGCTGTCGACTCACTGCGGATCTCGATCGGCGGGGCCTTACGAATTCCCGGCGGCCTGCCGATCCATTTCGACCGTGCCGAGTTCCAGGCCCAGGCCTATGAGATTGCCCTCAACCGCGACTGGCCCGAGGCCGTGGCCTTTGCCACTGAACGCTATGACCTCACCTTCACCCCCCATGCTGGCCTAGGCATGTCCAGCGCCGGAGGATCGGCCGAGGCGGGCGCCACAGTCACCCTGGGCCAAAAGGCGTCTGAGAGTGTGCAGTCGCGCCTGAAGGCCATGGGGGTACGCGACGGCGCGGTCTTTGGCGATGAGGGTCGCTGGTATGTGTTCGCCGCTGCCAGCGGACGTGCGGTCGGGCTCAACATGCAGCGCAACAACGGCGACTGGAATGGTGCCGGCTGGTCCACCGATCCCTCCAGTGCCCTGATCGGCAATGCCCAGGTCGGCGTCGGCTGGCGCAAGGGCGCGATGCAGACCTCCCTGGGCTATATCCACCGTGAGGTGAAGGGCCAGCACATGGTCTGGGGCCAGGACACCCAGGACGATTCGATGGTGGCCTTCTCGCTGAGCATCAAACCACGGCACTAGTCGGGTGCCGGGCTTCGCGGGCGGTCCGCGTCCCGATCTCGGCACTCTGTCCCCATGCAATTCACAACATCTTGGGGCCCTGCGTTAACTCGCCGCTAGATGTTGTCGTAGAACGATGGCTAAGGTTAGCTCATCGTCTGCTCCTCCGTCGATTCCACCTCTCGGAAAGTCCGCCTGTGACCGCCTCGAAAATCGCCCTGCCTGGCCTGCTCACCCCGTCCTTCGCCTACAAGCCCTTCCGCTATCCGTGGGCCTATGAGTTCTGGAAGAAGCAGCAGCAGGTTCACTGGATGCCCGAAGAGGTGCCCCTGGGCGAAGACTGCAAGGACTGGGCGACCAAGCTCAATGACCGCGAACGCAATCTGCTGACCCAGATTTTCCGCTTCTTCACCCAGTCGGACGTTGAGGTGAACGACAACTATATGGAGCGCTATAGCCGCGTCTTCAAACCCACAGAGGTCAAGATGATGCTGGCCTCGTTCTCCAATATGGAGACGATCCACATCGCGGCCTATGCCCTGCTGTTGGAAACCATCGGAATGCCTGACAGCGAGTTCACGGCGTTCCTCGACTATCAG
>JANPAO010000006.1:0-2634 GCA_031429955.1 Phenylobacterium sp.
AACTGGGTGACCGCAGCGAGGAAGCTGTCGCGGGTGGCGGCGCTGTCGAAGGTCACCAGACCGACATCGAGGTCGGTGGGGCCGGAAACCTCCCCGGCGATCTTCGGCACATAGAGCAAGAAGTTGCCGCGATTGACCCCAAACATCGGACCGCGACCCGAGGTGGCGTCGGACATCACGAAGGACGTGGGACGGCCAGCGCGGCGTTCGCCGAACAGGGTCACCCGGGTCTCATTGTCACCGAAGAACTTGTGAGCGTAGGAGAGGTCCAGCTTGTAGGCGTAGTCGATGGAGTCGAAGGACTTGCCATAGGCCGCGCCGTTCACATCGTCGGCTCCCGAGATGCCGCCGTAGAGCGAGCTCTGGGTGGAGGAGAAGCGCAGCGAGGAGCTGCGGTCCTTGATGTCGGAGTGGGTATAGGTCCCGCGAACGTCCAGGCCCCAGTCAAAGGTCTTGCTGGCCGACAGGGCAACGGTGAAGCCCTGGCCCTTGTCGTCGTTGAACACAACAAAGTCCCGGTTGGCCCCACCCGGGTTCAGAGAGGTGACGTTGAAGGTGGTGCGGGCCGCAGCGGTGGCCGCTGTGGTGGCACCGATGGCGTCATAGCGCACCCGGCCGTCGGGGGTGCGGGCGATCGCGCCATTGACCACCAACGGTTGGACCCGGGTGTCCCTGACCAAGATGCCGTCGCGGGTCTTGGAGCCCACCAGGTCCAGGCCCAGACGGATGCCGTACCAGGGGGTGTCCCAGTTGGCCGAGAGGAAGGCCTTCCAGTCGGACGGCAATTGGTAATTGGGAGAAAGGGTCCAGACCTCAGCGAGGGGCGAAGCAACGCTTGCGCCCTGGAAGGCGATGACCGAGGCGGGGATATCATAGCCGAAGCGAGGATCGGCCCTGTTGATGTTCAGGGCCGCGGCACCGATGGCCGGGGTAAAGCCTGGGGTGCCGGAGATGTCCTGGAAGCCGGTGATGGTGCGCTGGATCTGGATCCCCGAGGTGGAGATGCCATTGCCGTTACCGAAGGAGTTGGCGATCAAAACGTCCGGCACGCCGCCGGAGAACAGGCCAAAGCCACCGGCGAACTTCAGGCCCTGGGCGGGGGTCCAGTCGAAGCTGACACGGGGCATCATGATGCTGCGGCCATCATAGGTGGCCTGGTTGCTGTAGTTATTTCGGGCCAGAAAGTTAGCGTTGAGGACCGGCGTCGAGTCGCTGACATACCAGTCATAGCGGAACCCGGCGATGATATTGAGGTCGGGGGTCACAGCTAGAGCGTTTTGCAGATACAGGCTGTGAGACATGTACTCAAGGATGGCCGCAGAAGATTCTACCGTCCTGCCACCTACGGAATTGGCGTAGCGGAGCTGGCCGGCGGTGCCATTGGTGAAGTCGGCGATGGAGTCGAAGTAGTAGACCCCGTCGCTGGTGGGCACGAACAGATTGTTGATGTTCTGCTTCTTCAGCTGATAGCCGAACTTAATCAGGTTATCGCCGAGGGAATATTCACCCTTGGCCTGGATCTGGAAGGTTTCGGTGGCCAGTTCGTTGGCTTGGCGGAACTCGTCGGGACCAAAGCGCACCACCGAGGTGGTGCCACAGCTGGTGAGGTTGTCGCCGCCGGAATTGATGCTGGTGGGCGAGGTGCAGACGCTGATGTCGGCGAAGTCCTGGCCCGAGGGCGGCAGTTGCCGACGCTCATAGTCGCGATAGGTGAGACGGATCTGGGTGTGGAAGTTGTCGCTCCAGTCGGAGTTCAACTCGCCGACATAGGAATAGTCTTCCTCCCCGGTGAGGTACCAGGAGGAGTCCAGGCCCGCCGAGGTGCGGTTGAGGTTGGTGCGCTGGAACAGTTCCGACAGGGCGTAGCGGGCCGTCAGGCTGAGGCGCTGGGTATCGGTGATGTTCCAGTCGACCTTGGCGGCATATTTCTCGTCCACCACCGGCTTGGTATAGGGCAGATTGCCGACGTCGAACTTTGACGCGTACTGGGTATTGTAGATGTTCTTGATGTTGTCGATGGTCGCCTGGGTGACCCCGGTGATCGAGTTCTGGAAGCCAGCACCGGTCGGACCGGTGGAGGTCAGGTCCTGGGATTCGTACCGCTCATAGGACAGGGCGAAGAACAGCTTGTCCTGCAAGATCGGGCCCGAGAGGAAGCCGCCATAGTTGGTCTGGCTGACCGGGAAGCGCACCGGAGCACCCCGGATGGAGTCACCGATCATGCCGTCGTTGAGATAGTTGGCGAAGATCGAGCCGTGGAAGTCGGTGCCGCCGGCCTTCAGCACCACGTCCAGGGCCCCGCCCTGGAAGTCGCCGTTCTCCACATCGGTGGGAACCGCGTCGATGGTGAACTGCTCGACGGCGTCCAGCACCACGGGACCGCGCCGGGTGGGGGTGCCACCGGTGTTGAGGCCGTAGTTGTCGACGGCGGTGGCACCGTCGATGGTGATGCGGTTCTGGCGGGGATTGGAGCCGGCGATGGAGATGCCGCCGTCGCCGCGGGTGTTCTGGCTGACCAGGGCCGAGCGGCGGGCGAGGTCGCGGATGTCGCGGTTGATGGAGACGACGCTGGCGACAGCGGTCTCGTCGAGCACGGTCTTGCGACCAGTGTTGCCGGCCGTGACGTCGCGCGAG
>JANPAO010000007.1:0-2125 GCA_031429955.1 Phenylobacterium sp.
GTCGATCAGGTGGCCTCCACCGGAGCCGACATCATCCTGGGCAACACCTATCACCTGATGCTGCGTCCGGGTGCCGAGCGCGTGGCGCGGCTTGGAGGGCTGCACCACTTCATGCGCTGGGACAAACCGATCCTCACCGACAGCGGCGGGTTCCAGGTGATGAGCCTGTCGAAGATCGCCAAGGTCACCGAGCAGTCGGTGGCCTTCCAGAGTCACATCGATGGCTCCAAGCACGTCCTGACCCCGGAACGCTCCATCGAGATCCAGGCCGACCTGCTGGGCTCCGACATCGTCATGCAACTGGACGAGTGCGTCGCCTGGCCGGCCGAGGAAACCCGAGCCCGGGAGGCCATGCTGCTGTCGGCGCGTTGGGGGCAGCGCTCCAAGGCCGCCTTCGGCACCCGTGACCGCCAGGCCCTGTTTGGCATCCAGCAGGGCTCGACCTTTGAGCATCTGCGCAAGGAGTCTGCCGAGCGCCTGATGGAGACCGGCTTTGACGGCTATGCCCTCGGTGGCCTGGCGGTGGGCGAGGGGCATGGCGCCATGTGTGAGGTGCTGGACTATGCGCCGGCCATGTTGCCCGCCGACCGGCCCCGCTATCTGATGGGGGTGGGCAAGCCCATCGACCTGGTGGAGGCCGTTGCCCGAGGGGTCGACATGTTCGACTGCGTCCTGCCCACTCGGTCAGGTCGCCACGGTCAGGCCTGGACCTGGGAGGGCGCGGTCAACCTCAAGAACGCCCGTTTCGCCGAGGACGACAGCCCCCTGGACGAAACCAACCCCTGTCCCGCCTCCAGCCACTATTCCAAGGCCTATCTGCACCACCTGGTGAAGTCCCAGGAGATCCTGGGGCAGGTGCTGCTGTCCTGGCACAACATCGCCTTCTATCAGGCCCTCATGGCGGCCATGCGCGAGGCGATCGCCGAGGGCCGGTTCGAGGCCTTCCGCCGCGACTTTCTGGCACGGCAGATCCGCTGACGACTATCGCACCGGATACCGTGGCGTCCGCTCCTGCGGCAGCCGGGGATCGCGGACAAGGTTCGCGCGCGCGGGCCGTGCCGGCGGCTGGCAGCCCAGGGTCTCCCCCAGCCCCTTCAGATAGGCGCGACGAACGCCTCCGGCATAGATCACAGCCGATACCAGGCTATCGTGCCGCTCGGCCCCGGAGAGCTTTCGCACCCAGCCGCGAAAGGGGATCAGCCCGGTGGTGGCACCTGCCACAGCCCCCAGGGCCGCGCCGCGTCCTCGGGTCAGCAGGTCGTCCTCATCCTTGGCCGGCTCGTCAAGGTCAGCCCCCAGCGCCCCATTCAGCGGCGCGATGGCCGCGGTGATCTCTCCGCAATTGGCCGGCCGGCCATAGGGGTCGGCCATGGCGTCCAGCAGCACCTGGGGGATCTTGGTGCGCAGCATGTTGACGTCCCGCAGCGGCGCAACCACGGCGCTCTGAACGTTTTCTCGGTTGGCCGCTGAACTGGTCTGGATCTCCGGCGAGCCGTCTGCCGGCAGGGTGGTGCAGCCAGCCAGCAGGGTCACGAGCGGAAGGACGAGAAGGATCGTGCGCATCATCCAATAGTACGGCGTGGAGGTTTGCCTTGAAAGTCCGGCCAGGCGTGTGCGCTGTCAGGCCATCGCCGCGAGACGGGCCTCGAGCGCGGCGAAGCACGGCCTCCATCCCTCCACCGCGTCTTGGCGAAGCAGCTCAGCGGCTGGATACCAGAGAGAGCGCCTGGAGTTGTTCCAACGCCAATCCAATCCCAGCCTGGGTAGGAGGACGAGGGTGGGCGCGCCCATCGACAGGGCCAGATGGGCGATTGAGGTGTCGACGCTGATGACCAGATCCAGGCCGGCGATGATCTCCGCAGTATCCTGAAAGTCCGTGGCGCCCGTCTCCCCGGTCGATAGGTTGCGGCCCATGGCGAGTAGGTCCTCGGCCCAGTCTGTCGGCAGCGAGCGATTGGCGTCGTTGTTGTGGACTGGGCTCCCTGCGACGGCGACCCCGACCCCGCAACCGCCTCGCCACGCGACTGGCAGGTAGGTAGGGGCGGGGGGCGCGGCGTGGCCCATGCGAAGGGGCAGCGATCCGAAATAGGTCCAAAAGTCGACGCCCGGCACAGCCCCCGTCCCC
>JANPAO010000008.1:0-4085 GCA_031429955.1 Phenylobacterium sp.
TGTTCAGCGTCCAGATCAGGCGTTCGCGATCGGCCTTGGGCTCGCCCTGCAAGATGAAGTCCTCCGCCCCAATTCGGATCAGATCACCGGGAGCTGGTGCCGGCATGTCGGCAAACCGCACATCCAACTGGGTGGTTTCCGACAGGACGCGCCCAGCGCCAAAGGGCGTGATCTCGTCGGGAGACTTGCGGATGACCCGGACGGCGACGCCCGGTCCGGTTCCTGCCGCAAACCAGATGGCATCCACCGCCATGTTGGCATCCGCGAAGATTGCGTTCATGGCGGTGGCGAAGGCATTCATCACTCTGGCTCCGATCAGTTGGAGGTGAACAGCCGGATCGCCAGTCGCGGCCGCTTGTTGACGGGCAGGATCGAAGCCTCGGTCATCAGGTCGATCCAGCGGCCCTTTTCGTCGAGGTGCTGACGGGCATAAAGCGGCAAGCCGATGGTGTTGGCGGCCTCCAACAGGTTCGCCGGTCCTCCGTAGGTGGTGAAGGTGTCGAAGGTGCCGATCGGGAAGGCCACCCCTTCGCCCGCAGGCAGGAACCGCTCAGCCGTGCCGGTCGAAAGCGTGGCACTGCCGGTATATTCCTCGAACAGGATCCCCGCGAAGGGGAAGGCACGGCGGACATCCTCGCGCAAGGGCTGACCGCCGGTGGCCGAATAGAACTTGTAGGCGTCCTCCGTCTTGGGATGGCTGATCAGCTTGTCGAAGAATTCCGGGCTGACAAGGGCATGGGCGCGGACCATGCTTTCGCCAAGCAGGTTGTCCTCGACGGCGCGCAGGGTGTCGCGGACCTTGCCCTGGATGTTGGTGCCAGCCGTGCCGAAGACGAAGTCGATGGAGATCTGCGTCAGACCGAATTCGGTGAAGTAGTTGTAAAGCGTCGTGCCCGCGCCATCCTTCACGATGCCGCGCAGCGCGTTCATCTCCATGTATTCCCGGGTCTGGGCATGCTTGCGGCGCATGAGTTGCAACTTGCGCGACATCACCTCGACCAGCGGATCGGCGGCATCAGAGAAGCCCAGCGCGGGTTGGCCCTGAATGTCGGAGGGCAAGATGACGTCGTCATGCGGGATCCAAGGCAGGGCGAAGCTGCGCATCGAGCGGCCCTCTCGGGTGCCGACGGTTGCGGGGGCGCCCAGCGGCACCGAGGGCAGGAGGCTGAGCACGCCCTGGTATTGCTCGATGACGATGCTGCGCTGGGTCACGCCTTCGAAGCGGAAGAGGCCGATCTGGCCTAGGCGGGTGTAGAGGTTGCTCTACCGGCTTGGCGACGAGGTCGCCCGTGCCACCTCGATCGTGCGATACGCCCCGGCCAGCGCCTTTCCCGAACATGTCCACAGCGGTGGCGAAGAGATTCTTGTGCTGGAGGGCACGTTTCAGGATGAACACGGCGACTATCCCGCCGGGTCTTATTTCCGCAACCCGCCGGGAACCTCACACAGCCCCGCCGCGGCGGATGGATGCACGATCTTCGTGCGCCTCTGGCAGTTTCGCAGGCGTGATGACACCCAGATCAACCGTCAGCCCGGCGAGGGTGCGCCCCTGCCGCTCCGCCCCGGTGCCCAGGCCGCGCGACTGCTGTTCGAGGATGCAGCCGAACGTGTCTGGGTCGAGGACTGGACACCAGATGCAAAGGTCGAAGTCGGGAACGAAGACGGTCTGGAGTTTCTGGTGACCGACGGCATGGCCGAGATCAACGGCGAGGCCTGTGTCGCGCAAAGCTGGGGCCGTCTGCCCGCTGGTCAGTCGCTTGCCGCGCTGGTCGGGCCGATGGGAGCGCGGGTCTGGATGAAGGCCGCACCGCTCCAGCATGCAGATGTCGTTCAAATTGCGGGCTGAACCGGCATCGTGCGGCCCATATCTGCCGGTCGATCTCGCCCATACTGCCTGGCCGCGTTCCCCGAAGCAGACGTTGGTACGTATCCGCCGACCGACGTGGCTGCTCGGACAGGCCCTATGGAAGACTGCTTGGCTTGTTGTGGCTGGGCAATAGGTCAACCGGTTTGCGCTTAGCCTCGATCAGGACAGTTTCGGTGCGGGTCTTCATTGGGCAGGTCGAACCTAAGCTCCGTTTGCCTTGAGCCTGCTTCCAGGCCAAGCTGTCCAGACTACCGACTGAGGCAACTCATATCCCGTGGGAAATCTGGGCCCGGCACCTGTGTTCGTCGGTTGGTCGACCAAGCGAGGCATAACGGCCGGCAGCCTCGAAGAAAGCTGACACCGCCTGGGCGCTGTTGTTTTCGGCGCGGCGCTGGATGCCGCGGGCCTCCCAGACGGCGGCGACCCAGGGGCCGCCCTGCCACATCGCGGCAATCCGCTCGGCCTCATCCAGCCTGCGGCCCACCTGGTCCAAGGCGCCCATTGTGGCCAGGGCAGAGGCCGAAGCTACCCGAAACCCGATCGAGCAGGGCTGACAGCCATAGCTGTGTAGGGCAAGCATTCGGTCGCCTTCATGAATGACTTCCAAGGCTTTATTCTGTGACGAAGCCGCGCGAACCGATAGACCCTTCAAGCGGATCAAGAGATGCGGTGATAGCCAGGAGGTCGCTGCGATCCCTTCCGCGCGGGCGATCAGTCGTCTTGCCTGCCAATTTTTGCCACATGTCAAAGCAATCTCGGCCAGACGTTCCAAGGCCAGCACCCGACCCGACTCTGCTTCGGCTTTGGCAGGGACCATCTCGTTTTTGATCCGGATATTGGCGAAAGTTCCGCGCATCATCACATCGTGATGCCCGCGCCGCGCGCCGTATGAGTTGAAATCAGCCTTGGCGACCTGATGCTCGGTCAACCAGCGACCGGCCGGGCTATCGGCCTTGATCGAACCGGCCGGGCTGATGTGATCGGTGGTGATCGAATCGCCGAGGATCGCCAGTGGCTTGGCATCGATGATGTCCTGCACCGGTTCGGGTGTCATGGTCATGCCCTCGAAATATGGCGGGTTGGCGACGTAGGTTGACCCAGCGCGCCAGCGGTAGGTTTCACTGCCGGTTACGTCGATTGCCTGCCAATGCACGTCGCCTTGATAGACATTGGCGTAGCGCGCGCGGAACATGCCGCGATCGATGCAGCTCGCCATGGTATCGGCGACCTCCTGATTGCTCGGCCAGATGTCCTTGAGATAGACCGCCTGCCCGTCCGAGCCAGTGCCGATCGGCGTCGTCACGAAGTCTTCGGTTACCGTGCCCTTGAGTGCGTAGGCGACCACCAGCGGCGGTGAGGCGAGGAAGTTGGCGCGAACGTCTTGGCTGACGCGGCCTTCAAAGTTGCGGTTGCCCGACAGCACCGAGGCGGCAACGATATTGTTGCCGTTGATCGCGGCGCTGATTGGCTCCGCCAAAGGCCCTGAATTGCCGATGCAGGTGGTGCAGCCATAGCCAACCAAGTTGAAGCCGATCGCGTCAAGGTGCGACTGCAAGCCGGCTTTGACGAGGTAGTCGGTCACCACCTGCGAGCCTGGGGCAAGCGAAGTCTTGACCCACGGCTTGGGCTTGAGCCCCAGCTCGTTGGCCTTCTTGGCGACCAGACCCGCCGCAACCATCACCCCGGGGTTCGAGGTATTGGTGCACGAGGTAATCGCCGCGATCACCACGTCACCGTCGCCGATGTCGAAGTCATTGCCCTCAACGGCGACGCGGGTCGCGGTCTTCTTGTAAACGTCGGCAAGATCGGCGTTGAACACGTCGTCCACTTGCGTCAGCGCGACCTTGTCTTGCGGGCGCTTGGGGCCCGCCAGCGAGGGCACAACCGAGCCCATGTCGAGTTCGAGCGTGTCGGTGAAGATCGGGTCGGCCATATCGGCGCTGAGCCACAGGCCCTGCGCCTTGGCATAGGCTTCGGTCAGCGCGACCTGATCGTCGCTGCGACCGGTCAGGCGCATATAGTCGAGCGTCTTGTCGTCGATACCGAAAAAGCCGCAGGTCGCGCCATATTCGGGTGCCATATTGGCGAGCGTGGCGCGGTCGGCGAGCGTCAGATGGGCGAGGCCGGGGCCATAATATTCGACGAAGCGGCCGACAACCCCCTTGGCGCGCAGCATCTGCGTCGCGGTCAGCACCAGATCGGTAGCGGTGACGCCTTC
>JANPAO010000009.1:0-3796 GCA_031429955.1 Phenylobacterium sp.
GGCGCCGGAAAGCACCCATGCCTATACCGTGGTGATCCGGGGCCGCACGGAGTCGGCCCGTAGTGTCGTGATCAAGTCCGAGACACCCGGCACAGTTGCAGCCACCCCCGCCACCGAGGGAGCCTATGTGACCAAGGGCACGGTGCTCTGCCGCCTGAACGTCGATGCGCGCCAGGCGACACTGGACCAGGCCCGGGCGGCGCTGCGCTCGCGCCAACTGACCCTCCAGGCCTCTGCGGAACTGGCCAAGAAGGGCTATCGCTCCCAGACCCAGCTCCTACAGGACCAGGCCAGCCTCGACACTGCGGCTGCGACCGTCCGCCAGGCCGAGATCGGCATCGAGCAGATGAGCATTCGCGCACCCTTCTCCGGCGTCTTTGATCGACGTGACGCTGAGGTCGGCACCTATCTGGCACCGGGACAGTCCTGCGGCACCATGATTGAACTGGACCCCCTGCTGATCGTTGGCGACCTGCCGGAATCCGATACCGGCAAGCTGCGGGTCGGATCGCCGGCGACGGCGACCCTGCTTTCTGGGGAACGCCTGTCGGGCCAGATCCGCTATCTCGCCCGGGAGGCCGACGCCCAGACCCGGACCTATCGCATCGAGGTGGCGGCCTCCAATCCGGGGCTGCGGGTGCGTTCAGGCCTGTCGGCCACTGTCCGCATCTCGGCCGGCGCAGGCCCCGCCCACCAGGTTCCGGTTTCCGCCCTGGTGCTGGATTCCGCCGGCCGGCAGGGCGTGCGCTATGTTCGCGCCGACGAGGTCGTAGCCTTTGCCCCTGTGACGGTCATCGAGGAAGAGGCCGGGGGCGTCTGGGTTGCCGGACTGCAGGGATCTCAACGCATCATCACCGTCGGCCAATCCTATGTCGCCGAAGGTCAAAAAGTTCGGGTCGCCGCAGCGCGCTAAGTCGCACCGGCGCCCCTGGAGATAGAGACGATGATCGGACCCTTGATCGACGGAGCCATCAAGCGGCGCAAGGTCGTGCTGGGCGTCACCCTGATTGCCAGCCTGTTTGGCTTGCTGGCCTATAATGCGATGCCCAGGGAATCCAACCCCGACATCAGCATCCCCTTTGTCTCGGTGGTGGTGCCCTATCCCGGCGTCAGCCCGGAGGACGCCGAGCGGCTGTTGGTCAAGCCGATGGAGACCGAGCTTCAGAGCCTTGAGGGGCTCAAGCAGATGAACGCAGTGGCCCGCCAGGGCGCGGCCGTCGTCGCCCTGGAGTTCGATGCCGACTTCAACAAGGACAAGGTGCTGAGCGACGTCCGGGCCAAGGTGGACCTGGCGCGGGGCCGTTTCCCGCCAGACGCTGAGGAACCGATCATCGAGGAGGCCAACTTCTCCGGTGACGCCGTCATCGGCATCGTCCTGGCCGGCGCGGCGCCTGAGCGGGAACTGGTGCGGATCTCCAGGGATCTGCAGGACCGTCTGGAAGCGGTGCCCGGGGTCCTGGAGGCCAGCCTGAGTGGTGGCCGGGAAGAGTTCCTTGAGGTCACCATCGATCCCGTGCGGATGGAAGCCTACAACGTCACCACCAGTGAAATCTCCCAGGTAATCGGTCGCAACAATCAGTTGGTGCCGGCCGGGGACCTGCGCTCAGGGGCCGGTAAGCTCGCCGTCAAGGTGCCCGGCGTTGTCGAGCGGCCGGAGGACATCCTATCCCTGCCCATCAAGAAGAGCGGTGATCGGCTGATCACCATTGGCGACATCGGCGATGTCCGGCGAACCTTTAAGGAAGCCAGCTTCATCAGCCGCTTCAACGGCGAACCGGCCTATTCCCTGGACGTCTCCAAGCGCAGCGGCGCCAATGTGCTGGAGACCGTCAAGCGAGTCAGGGCCGTGGTGGCCGAGGAGCAGAAGCGTTGGCCAGAGACGGTCAAGGTCTCCTACATTTTCGACGAAAGCGACTTCATCGGCCGCACCCTGATCGTGCTGGAAAGCGGTCTGATGTCCGCAACCTTACTGGTCATGATGATCATCGTGGCCAGTTTGGGAATCCGCCAAGGCCTGATGGTGGGCTTGGCGATCCCGGCCTGCTTCATGCTGGCCTTCCTGATGCTGAACGCCCTGAACATCACGCTCAACCAGATGGTGATGTTCGGGATGGTGCTGGCCGTCGGCATCCTGGTGGATGGCGGCATCGTGGTGGTGGAATATGCCGACCGAAAGATGGCCGAAGGCATGGCCAAGGGCGAGGCCTTCGCTGCGGCCGGTAAGCGGATGTTCTGGCCGGTTCTGAACGGCACCCTGACGACGCTTTGCGCCTTCCTGCCCTTCATGTTCTGGAACTCGATCCCAGGGAAGTTCATGAGCTTCCTGCCGCTGACCCTGTTCTTCGTGCTGGGGGCCTCGATCTTCGTGGCCCTGATCTTCACGCCGGCCCTGGGCTCGATCATGGCCCGTAAGGCTGCCGTGGACGCCGAGCACCTGGCCGAGATCGAAAAGTCCGAGCGGGGCGACCCGCGCGAGATGAGCGGCTTCATGGGCTGGTATGCCCGGATGATCAGCTATCTCGGCCATCACCCCTTGCGGACCATCGGGATCTCCTTCGCGGTTATCTTCGCCATCGGGTTCTGGTTCAGCCATACCGAACACCGAACCGAGTTCTTCCTCGACCAGGACCCGGAGTTTGTGAACGTCTTCGTCAAGGCGCGTGGCAACCTGTCGCCCGAAGCCCAGGACGTTTTGGTCTCGCAGGTCGAGCAGCGACTGCAGGGGGTCAAGGGCGTCAATTCGATCTTCGTTCGCACCGGCTCCACCAACGGCGGGGGCGGTGGCCCCAATGGTCCGCCCAACGACACCATCGGCCGCATCTCCCTGGACTTCGACGAGTACGAGGGCCGCAAGGCTCTGGGTCTGCGGGGCAAGGACATTGCCGAGGAGATCCGCAAGCGGGTCGCCGACGTGCCTGGCATGCAAGTGGAGGTGCGCGAGCCTGAGGGTGGCCCTCCGACCGGCAAGGGCGTCCAGGTGGAACTGCGCAGCAATGACCCCGTCGCCCTGTCCAAGGCTGCCGATCTGGTAAAGGCCAAGCTGGCCTCGGATCGCGACTTCATCGAGCTTGAGGACAACCGGACCTCGCCCGGCATCGAATGGAACCTGGCCGTCGATCGCGAGGCGGCGGGCCGCTATGGCGTCGATGTGCTCAGCGTGGGTCAGGCGATCCAGTACACCACCGGCGGGGTTCTGGTGGGACGGTTCCGACCCAATGATGCCGAGGACGAGTTGGACATCCGCGTCCGCTTCACCCCTGAGGGCCGCAATGTGGCGGCCTTCGAGACCATGAAGATCCCCACCGCCCTAGGCCCCGTCCCCGCCAGCTATTTCATCAAGCGGATCCCGGCCCAGCAGGTGACCACGATCCAGCGCCGCGACTCTCAGCGCCTGGTGATCATCCAGGCCAATACCGTGAAGGGGGTCGCCTCCAACCAGAAAATCGCCCAACTCAAGCCCTGGCTGGAAAAGGCACCCATCGGGACCGCGGTGCGCTGGAAGTTCACCGGTGCCGACGAGGAGGGGCAGAAGGCGGCGGTCTTCTTCATCACCGCGATGTCGGCCTCCCTGTTCATGATGGGGCTGATATTGCTGTGGCAGTTCAATAGCTTCTATGGGGTCCTTGTGACCCTCTCTGCGGTGGCCCTGTCGACCGCAGGGGTGCTGCTGGGGGTGCAGGTCAACCTGCTTCACACCTTCGACTATATCTCGGTGATCAGGCTGGGGACCGGGGTCGTGGCCCTGGCCGGGGTGGTGGTGGGCCACAACATCGTGCTGGTGGATACCTACTATCAG
>JANPAO010000010.1:0-9411 GCA_031429955.1 Phenylobacterium sp.
GCCGCCACCACCGGGTCTGCACAGCGCACCGGGGAAGGGGTCGTAGGCGATCATGGTCATGTCGCGCGCCGAGGCATCCTTGATCCGTCGGCGAGCCCGCCAGTCGGAGGTCAGGCTAAAGGGGGTGGCCAGAACGTCGAAGGTGCCGCTGGCGATACAGGTGTCGATGCTAGGACCATCGCCCACCACACCAACCTGGAGCACTAGGCCGGCTGCCCGCAGGTCAGCCAAATAGCCCTGAGCATCGGGTGCCAGGGTGTCGAAGGCGACCTCGTCCATCATCAGGACGTCAAAATAGCCTGCGCCGGTCTTGGCCAGGCCATTGCGAACGCTGGTGGAAATCATCTCTGCGGTCAGGACCCGGCGCGGATCGCCCTTGAGCCGCCAGCCAATGGAGATCAGTCGACGTTCGACGGCGCGAAGCGCCTCACCCACCCCCATCGACAGGACGTCGGAGCCCGCGACGATCTCAAAGCTGTTGACCCCGCACTCCATGGCCGAGAAGGCCAGGGCGCGCCAAACCTGGGGCGTGGTCATGTTGGGGGCTTCGCGCAGCAGCAGGCTGATGGCCGAAACCGCTTTGCCGCTCGCACCGAAGGGCCGGTAACGCATGGCGATCTAACCTGGTGCCTGGGTCTCGAGGGCGAGGGCGTGCAGTTCACCCCCCATCTTGCCCTTCAGGGCGGCGTAGACGAGTTGGTGCTGCTTGACCCGCGACAGGCCGGCGAAGGCCGTGGAGACAATGCGCGCGCGATAATGGTCGCCGTCTCCGGCTAGGTCCTCGACCTTGATCTCGGCGTCAGGGAAGCCTTCGCGCAGGCTGGCCTCCAGGTCGGCGATGGGCATGGGCATGGGAAAAGCGCCTTTCAGAACATCCTTTCTGAGCCAGAAAGCTTAACAAGCCTTGGATTTTGACACCCATTTTGAGGGTCGTCAGCGCCGCAAACGGTGGCGATCGCCTCGGATGTGCCCCTCCATCCCTGGAGGGGCCGTCGCCAATCAGTCGATGATCGCCGAATAGATCAGGCTCTTGAGCTGACCCCGGAAGTTAAAGGTTCCCGACGGCATCAACTGGGTCATGAAGACCATGGTGAGGTCTTCCTTGGGATCCACCAGGAAGATGGTCGAGGCCGCTCCGCCCCAATAGTAGTCGCCGACGCCAAGGCTGGCGGTGGCGGTCTGGCTGAGCGTGCTGGCAAAGCCCAGGCCAAAGCCGACCCCCTCATTAGCGGTCTCCGAGAAGCCGCCAATCGCCATCTGGGTCAGGTCCTTGCCCCCGGCCAGGTGGTTCATGTGCATCATTTCCAGGGTGCGGGGGCCGATCACCCGGTGGCCATCCAGTTCGCCACCCCGGCGCAGCATCTCACAGAAGCGCATATAGTCAGCGGTGGTGCCGGTAAGGCCGCCGCCGCCGGACTTGAAGCCTGGTTCCTTGGTGAAGGCGCTGGTGAGCGGATCGTCCATGACCTTGAGCTTCTTGTCAGGACCCCGCTGATAGTTGGTGCAGAAGCGGTCGATCTTGTCGGCGGCGACGAAGAAGGAGGTATCCTTCATCCCCAGGGGGCCGAAGATTTCGTCCTGCAGGTACTGCGCAAAGGGCTTGCCGGAGATCACCTCTACCAGGGCCCCGCAGATGTCGGTGGCCAGGGAATACATCCAGCGCTCGCCGGGCTGGTAGAGCAGGGGGACTTGTCCCAGCTTATCCAGGAACTCCATCATGGTGTCGGTGCTGCCAGCGCTGCGCAGCTTAAGCCCGCGATAGATCTTGTCCACCGGATGCTGGTCGCCAACTCCGGGCAGGCCGCCGCCATAGGTGAAACCCCCGGTGTGGGACAGCACATCCTTGAAGGAGACCTGGCGCTTGGGGGCCTCGGTGACCATGGTCTCGCCCTCGCCCGAAACCCACACCCGGTGGTTCTTCCAGGACGGGACGAAACGGCTGACCGGATCGTTGAGTTGGAAATAGCCCTTTTCATAGAGAGTCATGAGCGCAATCGAGGTGATCGGCTTGGTCATGGAATAGATGCGGAAGATGGCATCGTCCATCATCGGCTTGCCGCGCTCCAGGTCCATGGAGCCGAAGGACTTCTGATAGGCCGAGTGACCGTGCCGGGACACCGCGATCTGGCAGCCGGCGATCTTCTGCGGCCCGATATAGTTGCGCTCGATATGGTCGGTAATACGCTCGAGACGACCGACATCGAGACCGGTCCACTGGGATTGGGCGTCCATGAATAGTTCCTCCAAAATGCGTCATTGTTCTTGTTGAAGGCATCATGAGCCCGGCGGAGGGGGCAAGCCAATAGAAACCTGATGCGCCGACCAATCTTGGCTTGCCGATTGCCGCAGCCCGAAAGTCAGGCGATGAGACTGGCCAAGCGAAAAAGGAACCATCCATGCAAGCGCTCTATGACCTGGCCGAGGCCGTCGGGGCCCAACTCAAGGCCCGCAAGGAAACCGTCGCCGTGGCGGAGAGTTCGTCGGGCGGGCTGGTCTCAGCAGCCCTGCTGAGCGTGGGCGGGGCCTCGGCCTACTATCTGGGCGGCGGCGTGGTTTACACCGGCAAGGCGCGCATGGTGCTGATGGATCTGCCGCGCGAAGCCGTCGTCGGCCTGCGCTCGGCCAGTGAGCCCTATGCCCTGTTGCTGGCCCGCACCGTTCGGGAGCGCTTCGGCACCACCTGGGGGGTTTCCGAAACCGGCGCGGCAGGACCTACCGGCAATGGCTATGGCGACGCGGCGGGCCACACCTGTATTGCCATCAGCGGGCCGGTGGAGATGGCGATGACCATCGAGACGGAGTCAGATGATCGAAAGGCCAATATGGAGGCCTTCGCCGCCGCTGTGCTGCGGATGCTGGAGCGGGTGACGGCGGAGTAGGCCGTTATCCCATATAGCCCGGCATCCAACCCTCGTGCCGCGCCCGCAGGTCGGACAGGGCGATGCTGAAGATGCCCGCAGTGGCCAGGGCCTGACCATCGGCATGGCCGACCTCTTCGGCGACGATGCCTGCGGCGCGGGCGGCCTTTAGAACGGGGCCTGAATTGGCCAAGGCCAGGAGATAGCGGCCCTGGTCCTCGCCAAACAGCAGGGCGTGGTCTGGGAGCTTGGAGGGCAGTTCCAGGGTTATCCCGACATTGGAGGCCAGGGCCATCTCAGCGGCGGCGGCGATGAGGCCGCCGTCCGAAAGATCATGCACAACAGTGGCTTGACGGGTTTCGATGAGATTTCGAACGAAGTCGCCGATCTTTCGTTCCATGGCCAGGTCTACCGGTGGCGGCGCGCCGTCTTCACGGCCGAGGATCTCGCGCAGGTACATGGAGGCACCCAACTCGCCCTTGGTCTCGCCCAGCAGCACGAGGGTGTCGCCAGCCTTCATGCTGGAGAAGTCGGCGCGCTTGGCGGAATCGATCAGCAGGCCCACTGCGCCCACGGTCGGGGTGGGCGGAATGGCCGCGCCGTTGGTCTCATTGTAGAGGCTGACATTGCCGCTCACCACGGGGAAGTCTAAGGCCCTGCAGGCCTGCGCCATGCCCTCGATGGCGCGGACGATCTGGCCCATGATCTCGGGGCGCTCCGGGTTGCCGAAGTTCAGGTTGTCGGTGATGGCGATGGGGTCGGCCCCGACGCAGGTCAGGTTGCGCCAGGCCTCGGCCACGGCCTGCTTGCCCCCCTCATAGGGATCGTTCTGCACATAGCGCGGCGTGCAGTCGGAGGTCATGGCCAGGGCCTTCTTCGTCCCGTGCACGCGCACGATCCCGGCGTCGGCACCGGTGGCGCTGTCCTCCAGGGTGTCGGCCATGACGTGGCGGTCATACTGTTCCCAGAGCCAGCGCTTGGAGGCCATGTCCGGGGCGCTCATCAGTTGCAGGACCGCCTTGCCGTAGTCGTCAGGCTCGGGGATGTCAGCGGCGCTGAGGCGGGGTTGCGGGGGTGTCGCCACCCAGGGGCGGTCATAGAGGGGCGCGTCCTCGGCGAGGGGTGCCAGCGGGATGTCACAGACGATCTCGCCCTTGTGCTTGAGGACGATGTGGCCGGTGTCGGTGGTCCAGCCGATGACGGCGGCGTCCAGGCCCCATTTCTGGAAGATCGCGTGGCCATCGTGTTCGCGGCCGGGCTTCAGGATCGCCAGCATGCGCTCCTGGCTTTCCGACAACATCATCTCATAGGCGGTCATGCCTTCTTCGCGCTGGGGCACCATGTCGAGGTCAAGCTCAATGCCCACCTGACCCTTGCCGGCCATTTCGACGGAGGAGGAGGTGAGGCCTGCGGCCCCCATGTCCTGGATTGCAGCCACGGCACCGGACGCCATCAGCTCAAGGGTCGCCTCGATCAGCAGCTTCTCGGCAAAGGGGTCGCCCACCTGGACGGTGGGGCGCTTTTCATCGGAGGCGTCGTCGAATTCCTGGCTGGCCATGGTGGCGCCGTGGATGCCGTCGCGGCCAGTTTTGGAGCCGAAATAGACCACGGGCAGGCCCGCGGCGGGGGCGGCTGAATAGAAGATCTTGTCCGCATCGGCCAGGCCGACGCACATGGCATTGACCAGGATGTTGCCGTCATAGCCGCGGTGGAAGTTGGTCTCGCCGGCCACCGTGGGCACGCCGACGCAGTTGCCATAACCGCCGATGCCGCTGACCACGCCGGCCACCAGGCGCCTGGTCTTGGGATGGCTGGGGTCGCCAAAGCGCAGGGCATTGAGCAGGGCAATGGGCCGGGCCCCCATGGTGAAGACATCGCGCATGATGCCGCCGACACCCGTGGCAGCTCCCTGATAGGGCTCGATATAGGAGGGGTGGTTGTGGCTCTCCATCTTGAAGATACAGGCCTGGCCGTCGCCGATATCGACGACGCCGGCATTCTCGCCAGGACCGCAGATGACGCGGGGGCCGGTCGTGGGGAACTTGGCTAGGTGCTTTCGACTGGACTTGTAGGAGCAGTGCTCGCTCCACATCACCGAGAAGACGCCCAGTTCCACGGGGTTCGGCTCGCGGTTCAGGCGTTTGACGATGAGGCCATATTCCTCAGGCTTCAGGCCATATTCGGCGGCCGTCTCGGCCAGGGTCTTTGCAGGCTGGGCGCTCATGGCGGGCCTTCTAGCCGGACTCGCGCAGCCGCGCGATAGGCTGAGGGTGGTGAAGGCCGTTTGCCGCCAGATCATTTTTCGGACCTGTGATAGTCTAGGCCCATGCTCCTGACCGGTTTTGCCCTCTTTGACACCGCCGTTGGACGATGTGGATTGGTCTGGGGTCGGTCAGGAATCCGGAGCCTTCGGCTGCCCGAGAGCTCCGATGCCCGCGCCCGCGCGCAGATTCTGCGACTCTTTCCTGACGCCTCTGAGGTCGATCCGCCGGCAGATATCGCCGATGCAATTCGGCGAATTCAGGGTCTGCTGAATGGCGGCAAGGACGACCTGGCTGACATCGTGCTGGACCTGTCGGGGCTGAGTGACTTTCAGCGCAGGGTCTATGCCATCGGGCGCACGATTCCGCCGGGCCAGACCCTGACCTATGGCGAGGTCGCCAAGCGCCTGGGCGATCCCACGGCGGCCCGGGCCGTCGGCGAGGCCATGGGCAAGAACCCATTTCCGATCCTGATGCCCTGCCACCGCGTGCAAGGCGCTGGTGGCAAGCTGGGGGGCTTCTCCGCGCCTGGCGGTGGGGTCACCAAGCTGAGGCTTCTGGAGATCGAGGGCGCGACGTCTGTAGACGCCTTGCCGTTGTTTGCTAGGCGCTAGCCAGGGCGCTCTGGAAAAGGATCGCCCCGTCCGCTGACCCCAACTCGACCTCGAAGGCGCGGTCGGGGTGGGGCATCAGACCCAGGACATTGCCGCGCGCATTGACCACGCCGGCGATGGAATTGGCTGAGCCATTGGGGTTGTCCTGATAGCGGAACACCACCTGTCCCTCGCCCTCGATGCGGGCCAGGGTTTCGGGATCGGCGAAGAAATTCCCCTCGCCGTTGCCCACGGTCATGGTCACCTGGCGGCGACCGGCATAGCCCGCCGTGAAGCGGGTCTGGGCGTTGGTCACCTCAAGATCGACGGGCTTGCAGACATACTTCAGAGCCGCATTGCGCAGCAGGGCACCCGGCAGCATGCCAGCCTCGCAGAGGATCTGAAAGCCGTTGCAGATCCCCACCGTGGCGACGCCCCGCTCGGCCGCCAGCTTGACGTCATTCATGATCGGCGACAGGGCGGCCATGGCACCGCAGCGCAGATAGTCGCCGTAGGAAAAGCCACCCGGCAGGACGATCAGGTCGATTCCATGGGGGAGGGCAGTGTCGCCATGCCAGACCATGTCGACGCTGGCTCCGGTGGAGCGTTCAATGGCAACCTTGCAGTCGCGGTCGCAGTTGGACCCTGGGAAGACGATGACGGCGGCTTTCATGTGCCGGTCCCTAGGCCGATTTGAGCGAAACTTCCAGGCAGGGCGAGTTCATTTCGCACGCACCTTAGCCAGGACTTCGAGGTAGGTCACCAGTTCGGCATAGCCCTTCTGGTCGCCATAGGCGCAGCCGGAGTTCTTGATCCCGCTAGGGGTGACCTCCTGCTTGAGGATGGCCGGGTGTCCTGGCGCGCCGGGCTCGGTGAGCATGTATGAGGTCTGACCACCCTCGGCGTTGAGATAGAAAAACGGTTCGCCCCGTTCCTTGACGGCGGGCGCCATGCCAGGGGAGGCGACGATCCTGGCGCTGAGCGCCTCAAATCCGAGCGCGCAGTCCAAAACCAGGGGCGGTGGCACCGGCTCCGGCTGGGCGCAGGCGCAGATACCAAGGACCGCGCCAGGCAAGATCGCCCAAGGCTTCACGCCACCTCGACGCGGTAGCTTTCGATCACGGTATTGGCCAGCAGCTTCTCGCACATGGCCTTGACCTGGCTCTCCGTCGCCGCAGCGTCAGCACCCTTGAGGTCAAGCTCGATGGTGCGGCCGACGCGGACTCCCTCGACATCACCCCATCCCAGGCCGTGCAGGGCCGCCTCGACGGCCTTGCCCTGGACGTCGAGGACGCCGGGCTTGAGGAACACATGAACTTTCGCGCGCACTAGTGCAGGCCTCCTTGGATCACGGTGGGCATCTCCTTCATGATCCCCAGCCGCCGGGCGACTTCGGTATAGCTTTCGATCACGTTCCCCAGATCGCGGCTGAAGCGATCCTTGTCCAGCTTCTCGCTGGTCTGGGTGTCCCACAGGCGGCACGAATCAGGACTGATCTCGTCGGCCAGGATCACCCGGGAAAAGTCGTTTTCCCACAGCCGGCCAAACTCCACCTTGAAGTCCACCAGGGTGATTCCGACCGCGCCGAAGGTGCCGGTGAGGAAGTCGTTCACCCGCAGGGTCAGGGCCATCATGTCGTCGATCTCCTGGGTCGAGGCCCAGTTGAAGGCGGTGATGTGCTCCTCGGTGACCATCGGGTCGCCCAGCTTGTCGTCCTTGAGATAGAATTCGATGATCGAGCGGGGAAGGGCCTGGCCCTCGGGCAGACCAAACCGCTGGGACAGTGAGCCCGCCGCCACATTGCGGCAGACCACCTCCAGCGGGATGATTTCCAGCTCCTTGATCAACTGCTCGCGCAGGTTCAGGCGCTTGATGAAGTGGTTCTGGATACCGATGGAATTGAGCCGGACCATGACATATTCGCTGATCCGATTGTTGATGACCCCCTTGCCCTCCAGGGTGGCTTTCTTGTTTGAATTCAAATCCGTAGCGTCATCTTTGAAGTATTGAATCAAGGTCCCGGGCTCGGGGCCCTCATAGAGAATCTTGCCCTTGCCTTCGAAGATCTTCTTGCGGCGGGTGGTCATACGCAGCCTTCTCCACAAGGCGAGGGTTCTGGCCGGCGCCGGAAACGAAAAACGCGCGTGGTGGATCCCGACGCGCGCGCTCCGACGCAAGTGGCCTCTCGCCGATCTGAGGCCCGCGAAAAATAGACGATCGCACCGGCCCGCGCAAACGACCATCGCCTTTCCATTGCGAGCGCCCGCGCCAGACGATATGGACCCCTGCCGACCCCCGCTTCTGGAGACGACATGACCAGCTTCAACGACCGCGAACGCGGCTTTGAGAACAAGTTTGCCCTGGACCAGGAGCAGGAGTTCAAGGCCGGCGCCCGCCGCAACCGGCTGCTGGGGGAGTGGGCCGCGGGCCTGATGGGCCTGGAGGGCGACCGGGTCGCCGACTATGCCAAGGCCGTCGTCAAGTCCGACTTCGAGCTGCCGGGCGATGAAGACGTGCTGCGCAAGGTGTTCGAGGACCTCAAGGGCTCGGGCGTCAACACCAGCGAAGGCGACGTCCGCATGAAGATGGACGAACTGCTGGCCCAGGCCCGCCAGGCCATCAAGGACGGCAACTGAGGTCCCGATAGGTCGTCGTCGGCTTGGTCGCACTGCGACACGACTTGAATAACCCAACTAGTTAGGTTATTTGGATGCCCACCGTTCATCGCGCTCAGGGCTTCAGGTTCGTGATCTTCACCAACGACCATGAGCCCGCCCATGTCCACGCCGTGAGTGGCGAGGGTGAAGCCAAGATTGAGCTCGGGGCCGCCAGCGGTGCGCCGGCGCTCATCTGGGTCCGGGGCCGGATGAGCAATCCCGATGTGCGTCGCGCCATGACCGAGGTCCGGCGCGAGCGGGTGCGGCTGCTGGCGGCGTGGCAGGCGATCCATGGAGGAAACGAGCCATGACCGATGGCACCGCGATCGAAGACCGCGCTATCGCAGCAGCGCGCCGTCGCGGACAAGCGCTTGATCTCACCGAGCCGCGCGCCAGCCAGGCGCGCTATGACGCGGCGAGCGGGCGCGTGATCGTGGACCTCACCAATGGCTGCGCCTTCGCGTTTCCCGCCCGCGCGGCTCAAGGCTTGGCCGGAGCATCCGATGACGTCCTCGCCCAGGTGGAGGTTCTGGGTGCGGGATACGGCCTGCACTGGGAGGCGCTGGACGTAGACCTATCTGTGCCGAGCCTGCTGATGGGGATCTTCGGAACCCGCGCCTGGATGGCGCGCGAACAGGCCCGCCGCGCCGGCGCGGCTACCTCGCCGGCCAAGGCGGCGGCGGCGCGGGAGAATGGCGCCAAGGGCGGGCGTCCGAAAGGCACCGCGCGGCGCGAAGGGGCGGCGGGTTAGGCCACGGCCACGGGGAGCCCCCCCTACCAGGCTAAGGGAAGCACCCAAGTGAGTCGCTGAACTCCGAGTCGGAGTTCGACGGCATCGTGTTGTAAATACGAAAGAAAGAGGCTCTCCTTCCCTTCTCCCCTTGCGCTACGGTATGCACATAAGTGAATCGGCTGGTTTGGGAGCGAGGGTCAGCCCAACAATCACTGTAATTTCAGTCGCTTGACCCCATTTGTCCTTCTCCCCTTGCGGGAGAAGGTGGCAGCGAAGCTGACGGTTGAGGGGTCGCGCTGCCCTCAATGA
>JANPAO010000011.1:0-2699 GCA_031429955.1 Phenylobacterium sp.
TCCTCCTTGAAAGATGTCGGCTTCAACATCGCCGCCAGCAACAACACCACCTTCGCCCTGCAGACGGGATCGGGCCTGATCGGCAACTCCGCCCCCCAAGGTGCCCTCAGCCTCGGCGGGTCGGTCGGCACAGCGCGCATCGACCTGATGCTGCGAGCTCTGGAGGAAAAGGGCGTCATCCGCACCCTGGCCAAGCCCAATCTGGTGGCCCTCTCCGGGGAGAAGGCCAGTTTTCTGGCCGGCGGCGAATTCCCCTTCCCGGTCCCCAATGGGCGCGACACGGTCTCAATCGAATTCCGTCCCTTCGGCGTCACCCTGAACTTCCAGCCCACGGTGCAGGACAACGGCCTGATCCGGCTGCAGGTGGCCCCTGAGGTGAGCCAGTTGGACAGTCGCACCTCCCTAAAGTTGAACGGAATCGAGATCCCCAGCCTGATCGTGCGCCGCGCCAACACCACCGTCGAACTGCGCTCCGGCGAAAGTTTCGCCATCGCCGGCCTGTTCCAACAGGACTATTCCAACTCAGTCCGCCAACTCCCGGGTGCCGGTGAAGTCCCAGTCCTGGGAACCCTCTTCCGATCGTCTCGCTGGAAGAAGGCTGAGACAGAGCTGGTGATCATCGTCACTCCGCGCATGGCTGGTGCCGAAGACTACAAGGCCGACTCCAGCATCATGGCCGGAGATGAGGCCACCGCCATCGACCTGATCCTCAATGGCCTGGCCTTGGACAAGCCCATGACCCATGCCGAGGGTCGCGCCCCAGCCGCAGGTGCCTCATGAGCCACTGGAGCCTTCTGGGGCGTCGCATCCTGGCCATTGGCGAGGGCCTGGCTCCCCTCGCCCGCGGTCCGCTGTTCGGGTCGGCCATGGAGGTGGCCGGTCTTGACCGCCTCGCCGATCTTCGCCCCGGTATCACCGATCTGATCCTGATCGACGCCGACGGCACCGATCCTGCGGGTCTGGCGACCGCCGTAGGGAGCCTCGCGGCGGTCAGCCACCTGCCGCCAATCCTGGTCCTCGGGGCACAGCTTCCCCTGGGACTTGTCCGTACTCTGATGCGGCTGCCCAACGCCGATGTCCTGCAGGCACCTTTCCCCGGCGACCAACTTCAGAACGCCATCTACGCCCTGCTGGATCAAGCCACGGCCCAGGTCCCTGGTCCCACCGCCAACACCTCGCGATGCTGGAGCGTCGTCGGGGCGGTGGGGGGTGCCGGTGCCACCATGCTGGCCATTGAGATCGCCAGCGCCCTGGCAGGTCGCGGTCCCAAGAGCGCCAGGGTCTGTCTGATCGACCTTCACTTGGCCGACGGGGCCTGCGCCCCCTACCTGGGGGCGACACCGGCCATGGGCCTGGCCCAGTTTGGCCCCGCCGCTGAGCGGATGGATACCGCCTTGCTGGCCGCCTTTGCCACCCCGATCGGCCAGGGGCTCGACCTCCTGGCCTGCCCACGCGACCCCACCGCCTTTTCCAGCATTTCCCGAGAAGCGGTCCTGCGGATCCTGGAGATCGCCTGCGAGGCCTATGACCATGTCATCCTCGACCTGCCACGGCACCGGAACGACTGGACCCTGGAGGCGCTCTCAGGATCTGATGAGATTCTGGTGGTCTCCGAGCTGACCGTCCCAGCGCTGCTGGCCGCCCGCGCCCTCTCCGACGAGGTGGAAGCCTGCGTCGCCCTGCGGCCGCGTATCGTGCTCAATCGTCTGGCCTCACGCCTGTTTGGCCCAGCCCCCTCCACCGCCGAGGCCGAGCGGGCCCTGCAGCGCAAGGCCGACGGAGCCATTGCCTCAGACTGGGAAGCTGCCGCGGCCTCGGTCAATCTCGGTGGGGCCATCGCCCATCATCGACCCAAGTCCAAGATCGTGCGCGACGTCGGCATGTTGGTGGATCGCCTGCTTGAAGACCGCAGCCGGCGTCCCAATCCAGCGCCTCAGGCCGCCGCGCCAAGGGCCGCCTGATGGGACGCTTCAGCCCCGCCAAGCCCGCCACCCTTGAGATCGTCATCGACCTGGCCGGGCTCCCACCCTCGACCCCCGCGTCCGCCCTGGCCGAGAACCAGATGCTGGACATCAAGCTAAAGCTTCACGCCCAACTCATTGAGGAGTTAGATCTTTCAAAGCTCGAGACTGTCGATGACAAGGAGATCCGTCGCCAGGTGATGGCCCTGGTGGGCGACTTCGCCAGGGCTGAGCGACTGGTGCTCAACACGGTCGAACTCGAAGCCCTGGGGTCCTCGGTCTATGACGAGATGATGGGCCTTGGCCCCATTGAGCCTCTGCTCAAGGATGACAGCATCAATGACATCCTGATCAACGGCCCCTTCCAGGTCTATGTCGAGCGACGCGGTGAGTTGGAGCCGACGGCGGTGCGCTTCCGCGACAACGAACATCTGCTGCGCATCGTCAACCGCATCGTGGCCGGGGTAGGAAGGCGGATCGACGAGAGCCAACCGATGGTGGACGCTCGCCTGCCCGACGGCAGCCGGGTCAATGCCGCCATCGCCCCTATCGCCATCGACGGAGCCTGTGTCTCGATTCGAAAATTCTCCAAGAAACCCTATACCTTGGAGAAGCTTGTTGATGTCGGCGCCATGCCTCAGTGCGTCGCTGACTTCCTGCACGGGGCCATCAAGGCCCGGGTCTCTACGGTCATTTCCGGCGGCACGGGATCGGGCAAGACCACCCTGCTGAACGCCC
>JANPAO010000012.1:0-2678 GCA_031429955.1 Phenylobacterium sp.
CCCAAGGCCGAGGGGTGGTCGGAGCGATTGAAGTCCAAGCTGATCCTGACCTCGCCGACCGACGTGGACGAGACTCTCATCGGCCTGATCCGCCAGGCCTGGGAGCGGTCTTAGGTTTCCTGGCGGAAAGGCGAAAACTCCTCGACCAGCCACTCCATCTCGCCCTCAACTGCCGCCCGTTCTCGGGCGACAAAATCCTCCACCGGGCCGCGCAGCATCGGATCGGCGATGAAGTGGGCCGAATGAACCGGACTGGGCAGATATCCACGGGCGATCTTGTGCTGCCCCTGAGCGCCTGCCTCCACACGGCTCAAGCCCCGGTCAATGGCCCATTCGATGGCCTGATAGTAGCAGAGCTCGAAGTGAAGGAAGGGGATGTCCTCAACACAGCCCCAGTTGCGGCCATAGAGGCAGTCCCCGCCGATCAAGTTGAGGGCACCGGCCACCCAACGCCCGTCCCGTCTCGCCATCAGCAGCAGGACCCGGTCGGCCATCCGCTCGCCCAACAGTGAGAAGAACAGGCGGTTCAGATAGGGATGCCCCCACTTGCGCGACCCAGTGTCCAGGTAGAAGCCGAAGAAGGCATCCCAGTGGTCCTCAGTGATGTCGGCTCCGGTCAGCGCGACGATCTCCACCGCCGCTTGGGCCTCGCGGCGCTCCCGGCGAATGGTCTTGCGACGACCTGAAGACAGGGCATTGAGGAAGGCGTCAAAGTCCGCATAGCCGGCATTTTCCCAGTGGTACTGCTGCCCCTCCCGCATGGAGAGCCCCTGCCCTCCCAGCCAGGACCACTCCTCCTGGGTCGGAAAATTGATGTGCAGGGACGAGGCCTCGTAGCGTTCGCATAGACTGACCGCGCCGCCCAACAGGGTCCTGCGCGCGGCCTCGACGTCGCCCCCTGGCCGGACCAGAAGTCGGGGCCCTGTCGCAGGCGTGAAAGGGGCCGCTGAAAGCAGCTTGGGGTAGTAACGTCCGCCGGCCCGCTCATAGGCATCGGCCCAGGATTGATCGAAGATGTATTCACCTTGGCTGTGAGACTTCAGATAGAGCGGCATCACGGCGGCCACCCTCCCCTCGGTGTCCTCCACTGATAGGTGCTGGGGTCCCCAGCCGGTGCGCTCGACGGCGCAGCCGGCCTCCTCGACGATGTCCAGGAAATCGAAGGACACAAAGGGGTTGGATGCGTAAGCGGGATTGCCGGCGCAGGCGTCCCAGGCGTCCCGCCCGATCTCGCGGATCCGGCGGCTGACCTTGACCGCCGACCCTGGGCTCACGCGGCCCAGCCCTCAAAGATCAGGTTGTCGCAGTGGTCCTTGATGGCGTCCCATTGGCTGGGCTCCCGCACCGTCCAGGCCACCACGGGCATGCCCTCCTGCCGATGCTTTACCACTGCGGCGCTGGTCACCATGTCCAGGCTCATGGCCAGGAAGTGAGGTCGTGCAATCTCCACCTGCTCCAGCCGGGCAAAGGCTCTGCGTTGTTCCACCGACAGGTTCGGCGCCTCATCAGCCCAGGCATAGCTGTCCAGCCCGCGCAGAACCCCCGGGAAGCGATCTGCAAACCAGGCATGGGAATAGGGATTGAAGCCGATCACGCAGGTTGGACCCGCATGGTCCATCAGGATCTCATGCACCCGCTGCTCCAGCGGGCCGACCTCGCCAAAGGCTGTCTTCAGCTCGACATGGACCATGGCCCGGTGGCCGATAAGAGCGAGGGTCTCCATCAGGGTCGGAATGGATTCGTCCGTGCCCTTTAGCTGCAACTCCGCCAGGTCGGCGGCGGAACGATCCCGAAGCTTGCCCTCTGCACCCGTCATGCGTTTGAGGGAATGGTCGTGAAAAACCATCGCCTCGCCATCCGACGACAGATGCACGTCCAGCTCGATGCCGTATCCGGCCTGACAGGCGGCCTGGAATGCTGCCAGTGAGTTCTCAGGGGCACCTTCCGGAGACCAGAGCCCCCGATGGGCCACCGGCGGGTGGAACAGATAGTCCCAGGCCTCTCCAAATTGCGCCTTGGCCGGCTCTCTCACCGGATTTCCACCACGGCATCGACTTCGACGGCAAAGTTCATCGGCAGGCGATAGACTCCCACCGCCGAGCGGGCGTGCTTACCTGCTTCGCCAAAAGCCAGCACCATCATATCCGAAGCCCCGTTCACAACCTGGGGAATCTCGAAGAACTTGGGGCCAGCCTGGACAAACCCGCCCAGCTTGACCACACGAACGAGGCGACCAAGGTCCCCGCCACAGGCCGCACGCATCTGGGCGATCAGATTGATTCCGCACATCCGCGCTGCAGCCTTGGCGGCATCCATATCCACATCCTCACCGACAACACCCTTTATCCCGCCTGTGGCATCGAGGGAGACTTGACCGGAGATGTGAACCAGGGTGCCGACCGCGACAAAGGGCACGTAATTGGCGACTGGAGCGACGGGCTGCGGCAGGGTGATCCCTTGCTCCGCTAAGCGTTTTTCGACCTCTGACATGACCCTAGGTGTAGCGCGATTGCGAGAGCTCGGAAACCGCGCTGGTCCGAAAAACCAAAAGACCCGCATCGTCGCCGATGCGGGTCTTCCGGGGCTCGCGCCAAATAAGGCGGCGCGACTGGAGGGACGGTTGTAGCTCTTAGCGGACGGCCTGGAGCGTCTCGACGGCGGCGGTGACGCGCTCGTTG
>JANPAO010000013.1:0-2287 GCA_031429955.1 Phenylobacterium sp.
AAGCGGGTGCCCATCCAGACGCCCACGGCGCCGAGGGTCAGGGCAGCGGCCAGGCCCCGTCCATCATAGAGACCGCCCGCCGCCACCACCGGGATCTTCACCGCCTCCACCGCCTGGGCCACCAGGGGCAAGGTGCCTACCAGGCCGGTATGGCCACCGCCCTCGCCGCCCTGGCAGATCACCGCGTCGCAGCCAGCCTGTTCAGCCTTGACGGCGTGCTTCACCGCCCCGCAGACCACCATAACCTTGAGGCCGGCCTTCTTCAGCTTCTCCATGATCGGCATCGGCACGCCGAGTCCTGCCACGAAGCTGGAGGCCCCCTCATTGATGATGATCTCCACCGAGGCGGTGAGACTCTCCGGGGACGCCGCGAGAAGATCGACGCCAAAGGGCTTGTCGGTGAGGCTTTTGACCTTGCGCATCTCATCGCGGATGAACTCCGGTGTCCGCCCGGCCATGCCCAGCACGCCATAGCCCCCGGCATTGGAAACCGCCGCCACCAGCTCGGCATAGGAAACCCCGCCCATGCCGGCCAGCATGATGGGGTGCTTAACCTCCAGGAGGTCACAAAGCGGGGTGTGCAGGGTCATGGCGTTGTCTCCCGAAGTCTCGTTGGCGACAGGATGGCGCCGCAGATCGCCCAAGGGAACCATGACCCGGCGTCAGTGGGGTTCAGAAGATCCCGTAGCCGCCGTCGATGAGGAAGCTGTCGCCGGTGTGGAAGCTGGAGGCGTCGGAGGCCAGGTAGACCGCCATGCCGCCGAAGTCAGCGGGCTGGCCCCAGCGGCGCACAGGCACCCGCTTGATCACCGCGTCGTTGAACTTGTCATTGCCTTGCGCCCCGGCCGTCATGTCGGTGGCGATCCAGCCTGGAAGGATGGCATTGGCCCGCACGCCATAGCGGGCGTGCTCCACAGCGATGGCGCGGATCATTGAGATCACCGCACCCTTGGTGGCCGCATAGGCCTCGTTCCGGGGCGCTCCGTCCAGGGCCGAGAGCGAAGAGATCACCACCAGGGAGCCACCCGCCTTGTCACCATTTTCGGCCCGCTCGACCATGTGTTTGCAGGCCTCACGGAAGGTGAAGAACACCCCGTCCAGATTGACCGACAACACCCTGCGATACTGCTCGGTGGAGAACTCCGAGAAGGACGGTGCCCCGCCGCCGATGCCGGCATTGGCGACCACGGTGTCGACCCGGCCCATCTTGGCCACGGCTTCCGCCATGCCCGCCTTCACCGCGTGCTCGTCGGCGACGTCCACCACCTGGGTCAAGACCCGGACGCCAGTGGGCTTGAGCTTTTCGTCGGCGTCGGCATTCTTCTTGGGATTTGACCCCCAGATCACCAGGTCGGCCCCGGCCTGCGCCATGGCCTGGGCCATGCCAAACCCGATGCCGCCATTGCCACCGGTGACCAAAGCCACCTTGCCGGTCAGGTCGAAGGGTTTGTAGGTCATGGCGTCAGTTCCCCGCTTTGATTGTTGGGGACACAGAGGCCCGGTTGACGCCCCGTCCGTCAAGCCTGTGCGGTTTGACTTCCCCTGCGGCGGGGCGGCTCCATGATTTCAACTTTCCGGGAGGAACCCATGCTCACCCTCTATGACCACCCGCTCTCGCCCTATGCCCAAAAGGTCAAGATCGCCTTGCGGGAAAAGGGGCAGGCCTTTGAGACCGTATCGCCCGGCGGCTTGGGGGCCGGCGGCGCCCAGGGGGCCTTCCTGGCCGCCAATCCCCGCGCCGAGGTTCCAGCCCTGGTGGATGGTGAAACCGCCGTCTTCGATTCCACCATCATCCTAGAATACATTGAGGACCGTTGGCCGACGCCCGCCCTGCTGCCCGCCACCCCCGCTGAGCGGGCCCGGGTGCGGATGCTGGAGGAGGTGATGGACACCCACTTCGAGGCGATCAATTGGGGGCTGTCGGAGATCTACTGGTTCAAGCGCGCGCAGGGGGAGCTGGCCCAGGCCCTGATCACCAAGGCGGCAGAACAGACCCAGGGCTTCTTTGCCTGGCTGGAGCTTCAGCTTGGAGACCGCCCATGGTTCAATGGTGAGACCTTCGGCTGGGGCGACCTGGCTGTCGTCCCCTACCTCAACGGCTCGGTGGGCCACGGCAATCCGCCCACAAAGGGGAGCCGCCTGTCGGACTGGCTGACCCGCGCCAATGCCCGTTCCTCGGTGGCGGCCACCAATGCGGAGGCCCGGACGCCTGCGACAGCCTCAGCCATGCCCAATGTTGCTGATCTGGTGAAGCAGGGCCTGTTCAAGCGGGAGTACCGCGACCACC
>JANPAO010000014.1:0-5275 GCA_031429955.1 Phenylobacterium sp.
AATCCCTGCGACAGCTTTCAAACCTCCAGACCGTCATGGCCGAGGGGATGAGTGCGGCGCGACGGCTGTTTGCGGCCCTGGATGTTGAGCCCTAGGTGCGCGAGCGGGCCGGGGCCTCGCCCCTCGCACGGGGCGATACCACCATTCGGTTCGAGACCGTGGGCTTTGCCTATGCCGAGGGTCCGCCGACCCTGCAGGAGGTGACCCTGGCGGTTCATCGTGGCGAGACGGTCGCCCTGGGTGGTCCCTCCGGAGGCGGCAAGACCACGATCCTGAACCTTATTCCCCGCTTCTACGACGCCACCAGCGGACGGGTGACCATCGATGGGGTCTACATCCGGGAGGTGACCCTGGCCTCCCTGCGGAGCCAGATTGCCCTGGTCACCCAGGAGCCCTTCCTGTTCGACGACACCATCTGGGCCAACATCGCCTATGCCCGGCCGCAGGCCAGCCAGGACGAGATCGAAACCGCCGCCCGCGCCGCCGCCGCCCATGACTTTATCCTGGCCCTGCCCCAGGGCTACCAGACCTTGGTGGGAGAGGCCGGTGCCCGACTGTCCGGCGGCCAGCGGCAGAGGATCGCCATTGCGCGCGCCTTCCTGAAGGACGCCCCCATCCTGCTGCTGGACGAGGCGACCAGCGCCCTGGACACCGAGAGCGAGGCCCAGGTGCAGGCGGCCCTGGCCAGGCTGATGGCCGGTCGCACCACCATCCTGATCGCGCACCGGCTCTCGACGGTGCGCGGTGCTGACCGCATCTATGTGATCGACAAGGGTCAGGTCGTGGAAACCGGCGACCATGGCTCCCTGGTGAAGAAGCGCGGCCTCTATGCCCGCCTGGCCCGCAGTCAGGACCTTGAGGCCGAGACCGCCGCGTGAAATCGTTCATCCGCAGACCCGGTGTGCAGGCCTTTCTGGGCTGGGTGCTGGCCGGCTATATGAGCCTGATCCGCATGACGGTCCGCTGGCGGCACCAGGGCCTTGAGCCCGCCCACGCCGTGCTGCGCGCAGAGACCGGCGTGATCGTCCTGCTCTGGCACGGTCGCATCCCGGTCGCCCTGACCGTGGCCCCGATCCTCAAACAGATCAAACAGGCCAAGTGCCTGGTGTCCCCTTCCGCCGACGGCGAGTTCTTCGCCCAGGCCATGGCCCACAACGGCTTTCCCTCCATCCGCGCCTCCAGCGCCAAGAAGGGTGACTCGGCCAAGGCCCGCGCCGTGGTCGCGGCCTTTCGTGAGGCCATGGCCTGGGTCAAGAATGGCGGGGTCCTGATCATCACCCCCGACGGACCGCGCGGCCCCAGCGAGGTCATGGCACCAGGTGCCCTGCAGATCGCCAAGCGGACGGGCGCACCGGTGCTGATGGTGGGGCTGGCGGCCTCGCCCTGTACCCGACTGGGCAGTTGGGACACCGCCATGGTGGCAGCCCCTTTCGGCCAGGGATCGGCCATCTGGCAAGGCCCCTACTATGTGTCACCCGAGGCCGACGACGCGGCGATTGAGGCGCTGGCGAGTGACTGGGCCGGCAAACTGTCGGCCGCAACACGGCAGGCCGAACGCCAGGCGGGAAGCGATTGATCCGGCGCCCCGCCGATGAAACATAGGCAGATGGCTCACGATCATCACGATCACAGTACCCACCATGGCGGCCATAGCCATGCGCCCAAGGACTTTGGCCGCGCCTTTGCCATCGGGGTGGGGCTGAACCTCGGCTTTGTGGTGATCGAGGCCGGCGTTGGCCTCTGGTCGGGATCCCTGGCCCTGCTGGCCGACGCCGGTCACAACCTATCTGATGTCCTGAGCCTGCTGTTGGCCTGGGGCGCCACGGCCCTGGCGCGCAGGGCACCCAGCCCCCGCCGCACCTATGGCCTGCGCAAGGCCACCATCCTGGCCTCCCTGGCCAATGCTGTCCTTTTGCTCGTGGCCGTGGGGGTGATCGGGACCGAGGCGGTCCGGCGGTTTGCCGACCCAACCGACATCGCCACCACCCCGGTGATGATCGTGGCGGCCATCGGCGTGGTGATCAATACGGCGACCGCCCTGATGTTCCTGCGGGGCCAGGAGGATCTGAATGTCAGGGGGGCCTTCCTGCACATGGCCAGCGACGCCGCGGTCAGTCTGGCTGTGGTGGTGGGCGCCGGCGTGATGGCCCTGACCGGGCTCGGCTGCATCGATCCGGCGCTGGGCCTGGTGATCGCCGTCGTGATCGTGCTGGGGACCTGGGGTCTGTTGCGAGACTCCGTCAACCTGGCCCTGGATGCCGCCCCGCCAGGCATTGATGTCGGCCAGGTGCGGACCTGGCTGCTGGACAGACCTGGAGTCACCGATGTTCATGACCTGCATGTCTGGGCCCTGAGCACGACCGAGACGGCGATGACTGCCCATCTGACCCGGCCTGACAATGCCGATGGCGATGGCTTCCTGCATGCGGCCTGCGAGGGGTTGGCGAGCCGGTTTGGGATCGCCCACAGCACGCTTCAGGTGGAAACCGGTGCGGCAGGTGCCTGCCCCCTCTCACCGGCGGGCGCGGTGTGACCCGCCCCCTGTCGCTGGCGCTTTACGGGGCAGCCCTTGGCCTGCTGGAGCCCCTGGCAGGTCGAGTCCTTCGTCGCCGCGCGGTCGCCGGCAAGGAGGACCCCCAGCGCCTTGAGGAAAGGCTCGGCCATGCGCGCCTGCCACGCCCAGACGGGCCGCTCGTTTGGCTGCATGGGGTCAGTGTCGGGGAGAGCATGTCCCTGCTGCCCCTGGTGACGGCCTTGGAAGCGCGACCTGGCTTGAACCTGCTGGTCACCTCGGGCACGCGCACCTCTGCCGAGCTCCTGGCCCAGCGGCTGCCGCAGGGGGTCATCCACCAATATGCCCCGGTGGACGGCCCCAAGGCGGTGGGCCGTTTCCTTGATCACTGGCGTCCGGATCTGGGCCTCTTGGTGGAGAGCGAGCTTTGGCCGAACCTCATCCTGGCTGCCCAGGATCGCAGGGTTCGTCTGGCGCTCGTGTCGGCCCGGATCACCCAGGCCAGCGCCAAGGGCTGGGGACGCGTACCCCGGGCGGCCAAAACCCTGCTCAGCGCCTTTGATCTCATCCTGCCCCAGGACGTCGCCAGCCAGGATCGCCTTGCCGCCCTGGGGGGGGACCCTGGCCCGTTGCTGAACCTGAAGACCGTGGGCGAGCCCTTGCGCTGCGACCCAGAGGCGCTGGCGCACCTCAGGCTTGGCGCGGGCGACCGTCCGGTGCTTCTTGCCGCCAACACCCATCCGGGTGAAGACCAGATCATCGCAGCCGCCTTCCGCGCAGCAAACGCTCCGGACGCCCTTTTGGTGGTCGCGCCTCGCCACCCAGGTCGAGGTGAAGCGGTCGCGGGCCTGTTGACTCAGGCCGGCTTCAAGGTGGCAAGGCGGTCAGCCAGGGAGACCCTGAGCCGCACGACAACGGCCTATGTGGCCGATACCTTGGGCGAGATGGGGTTGTTCTATAGCTTGGCCGACATCGTGGTCATGGGGGGTTCCTTCAAGCCTGGGATCGGAGGCCACAACCCTCTGGAACCCGCACGGCTGGGCCGCGCGGTTATCACAGGCCCCGACACCTTCAATGCCACTGGCCTCTATCAGGAGCTTATCGCCCAGGGAGGCGCGCTCCAAGTGGCCGACACTGCGGGTCTGACCCAGGCCTTGAGCCGGCTGTTCGTCGATCCACGGTTGACCCGGAAGATGGGAGACCTGGCCCTGGCCCACGCCCAGCATCAGGGCGAGACCCTGGATCGCGCCCTGACCCTGCTTGAACCCCTGTTGCCGGCATGAAGCTCTCGACCCCCCGGTGGTGGTATGTCCGCAGCGGCGCGCCCGCGCCGGTGACCCGGGCCCTGCTGGTGCCGCTCTCCTGGATATGGGCGGCGGTGACGGCTCGCCGGATCGCCAAGACGGTTCCGGTCGATCCCGGCGTGCCAGTGATCTGTGTCGGCAACCTGACGGCCGGCGGCACGGGCAAGACCCCCGTTGTGCGCGAGCTGCTCCGTCGGCTCAGGCTGCGCGCGATAGAGGCCCAGGGTCTTTCGAAAGGATACGGCGGCAGCTTGAGCGGTCCGCTGCGGGTCGACCTTGGCCTGCACACCGCCGCCGAGGTGGGGGACGAGCCCCTGATGCTGGCCGCAGATGCCCCCATCTGGATCTCCCGCGACCGCGCAAAAGGCGCCGTGGCCGCCGCACAGTCTGGTGCTCAGGTCCTGGTCATGGACGACGGCCACCAGAATCCGTCCCTGCGGAAAACGCTTTCCCTGGTGGTGGTGGACGGGGAAACCCGCAACGGCGAGTGGCCGCTCGGGGATGGCGCTGTGTTTCCCGCCGGCCCCTTGCGCGAGCCCTTGGCTGTTGGCCTGGCGCGGGCGGACGCCGTGATCCTCATGTTGCCGTCTGATCTGCTGGCACCCGACCAAGAGCTGATCGCAATGTTCGGCGGCAAGCTGATCCTGGTGGCGCGGCTGCAACCGGCCGCCTTACCGCCGCCCGGCCCCCAGGTGGGGTTTGCAGGTGTTGGCAAACCTTGGAAGGTGGAGCGCGCCCTGCTGGCGGCGGGATGTGATCTGAAGGACTTCGCGCCCTTCCCAGACCACAAGGCCTATGACGAGAGGACGCTTCAGGCCCTCGCCGACCGAGCCCAGCAGTTCGGGGCCGGTCTCATCACCACCGAGAAGGACTGGGCGCGCCTGCCGATGGCCTGGCGCGAGCAGGTTGTCGCCTGGCCCGTCCAGGCGGTGTTCGAGGACGACCAAGCCCTGGATGCACTGCTGGACCAGACCTTGCGAGGTTAGGCTGTCGCCCCGGCCTTCTGGGCGTAGGTCCAGCTCGCCTTGGCCAGCAGCGGCACCCGCAGCGCCATGGCCGCAGCCTGGGGGCTGTTGGCGGTTCCGTCGCGAACCCGTCCGACAATGCCCTGACAAATGCCCGCCAGCCGGAACATATTGTAGGAGAAGAACCAGTTCAGGTCGTGCAGGGCCTCGCGGTTGGTCAACCGGCAGTATTCGGCGACATACTCGTCCAGGGTCGGGATCCCATGGGATTTCAGGTCGGGAATCGCCGAGATCCCGCCGTTCACCCAGTTCATCAGCAGAAAGGTAAAGTCGGCCAGGGGCTCGCCCAGGGTTGAAAGCTCCCAGTCCAGCACCGCAGCCACCCGGGGTTCGGTGGCGTGCAGCACCATATTGTCCAGGCGATAGTCACCATGCACCACCGAGGTGCGCTCCTGCTCGGGCAAGGAGGCCGGCAGCCAGGCGATCAGCCGCTC
>JANPAO010000015.1:0-2466 GCA_031429955.1 Phenylobacterium sp.
CGACTGCCTTTCTATACCGGTATCGAGCCCCAGCACATTACCCGGGCCAGCCGCTACGTCTCGGCGATCACCGGCTTCCCGGTGCAGTTCAACAAGGCCATCGTCGGAAAGAACGCCTTTGCCCATGAGAGCGGCATCCACCAGGACGGGATGCTGAAGGACCGGGGCACCTACGAGATCATGAGCCCCGAGACGGTGGGGCAGGGGGCCTCCAACCTGGTGATGGGCAAGCACGCCGGTCGGGCGGGGTTCCGCGAGAAGCTGCGGACCCTGGGCTATGAGCTGGGTCAGAACGCCCTGAACGAGGCCTTCCAGCGGTTCAAGGATCTGGCCGACAAGAAGAAGCACGTCTTTGACGACGATATCGTGGCTCTGGTGGATGACGCATTGGCCAGCGGATCTGATCGCATCCAGGTCAAGTCCCTGCGGGTCATCGCTGGCACTGAGGGGCCCCAGCAGGCTCAACTGACGGTTACTGTTGACGGGGTCGAGCAGTCGGGTGAGGCCACCGGTGATGGTCCCGTGGATGCGGTGTTCAATGCCATCCACCAGGTCGTCCCCCACGCGGCAATCCTGCGCCTGTTCCAGGTTCATGCCGTGACCGAAGGCACCGATGCCCAGGCCCAGGTCTCGGTACGTCTGGAGGAGGATGGTCGCATTGCCACAGGCCAGGCCGCCGATACCGACACCTTGACCGCCTCGGCCAAGGCCTATGTCAACGCGCTCAACAACCTCTTCGCGAGGAAGGAAAAGAGCGCGCCGGACGCCATCACCAGCGGCTTCTGAGCCCCACCACCCTGGGTCATCCTGGTCTCTGAAAACGGAGGATCGGGATGACGCCTGGGGCGGGCGAGGAGCCCTATTGTCATGCTTTGGATTGTTCTGACGGCGGCGGCCGCGCCGCTGCAGGTGGCGCGCAATGCCCTGCAGAGGGGACTGGTGGGCGACGCCGGGCCGTGGGGTGCCACCCTGGTACGCTTCCTGTTCGGGTTGCCCTTTTCCTTGGCCGTCTTTGCGGTGGTGGCGACCTTGACGCCCCAGGCAGACCCGCATCTGTCGGCGCGGTTTGTAATCGCAGTGGTGGCCGGCGCCATCGCCCAGGTCAGCGCCACGGCGGCCCTGCTGATGGCCATGCGGCATTCCGGCTTTGCCGTGGCGACCTTCATGCAGCAGGCCTCGCTCCCGATCGCGGCCATCATGGGCTTTCTGGTGTTCGGTGATCACATGAGTCCCGTCCAGTGGTGGGGGCTGGCGGCGGCGACTGTGGGCTTGCTGGTCCTGTCCTGGCCCAAGGGCGATATTGGGGTTCCCGGTGCCTTGCATGGCTCGTTGTTTGGTCTGGCGTCGGGGCTGGCTTTCGCGGTGGCCCTGAATGGGTACCGGCACGCGGGCCTGGCGCTTGAGCCGCATCACCCGATCTATTCGGCAATAGCGGCCCTGGTTGTCGCCCAGTTCCTCCAGTCGGTCACACTCGGCGGCATCCTCGCATTGACCTATCCTCAGGCCCTGCGAGCGGTGCGGGGATCATGGCGGGCGTCCCTGGGGGCGGGGTTCTTTGGAACCGCAGCCTCGGTCTGCTGGTTTGCTGCTTTGGCCCTGGCACCGGCCGGCCAGGTTCGGGCGGTGGGGGTGATTGAGGGGCCCATCGCGGCGGCGGCCGGTCGCAGGTTGTTTAAGGAAAGGCTTACCCTGGTCCAGATTGCAGGTGGCATCGCCACCGCCACCGGCGTGGTGATGACCGCCCTGGGCTAGGTGACCTGATCACAGCGAAGGGGTTGGATGGGTTAACCTGCTGATTCCAGACCCGAAGTCATCAGCAGCACGGCCCTCCGGATCTGATCCCAGCCCGCGTCGGCCCGAAGGTCGATGCCGTTGAACCAGCGGATCCTGCGCTGGCGAATGGCGAGGTAGGTTACTGCGGCACCCAGCAGGGCCGAGACCGCGCTCACCTGGCCGGGGTTTTCAACATCGGCGAACAGTTCACGGGCCATGCGCAGGCCCATGGTCTCCCGCGCAGTCTCCATGATGGCTGTGAGTTCGTTGCGTTCCACCAGTTCCCAGACCATCAGCTCCAGGATCACCGGTCGGGCCATCAGCAGGCGGGCATAGTTGTCCACCACCAGGGCGGCACGCTCCGAGACCGGGAGACAGCACACCGCCTCGGGGTCTCCGTTGCAGACCTCGTCCAGGGTCGGGAAGAAGTTGGGGCCGTTGGCGACGGCCTCCACCAGCCCCGGCATGCCCCCGAAATAGCGATAGATCAGCATCTTGTCGGTGCCGGCCTGTTTGGCGATCGCGCTGGGGGTCAGGGCTCCAAAGCCACCGCTGACCAACAGGGTTTCGACGGCGGCGCGCAGCCGGGCCTCGGTCTGGAGGCGGTTGCGCGCGGGTCTTGGGGGAGGAGCATCTGGCATGGACAAGTCTCTGGACGGAGATTTGATCTCGTGCAAGTCTCTGGAAAGAGAC
>JANPAO010000016.1:0-6024 GCA_031429955.1 Phenylobacterium sp.
TGAGGTCGCGGACATAGGCCCCGTAGAAGCTGGTGGAGTCGGCGGGCCGGGGACCTGGCGCCCCTTCGTCGGTGCCGCCCTGGGCCAGGGCGGCGTCATAGGCGGCCTGGACAGCGTCCTTGGTCTCGGCCCGGAAGGCCAACATGATGCCATTGCCCGCCCTGGCCGGTTCGCCGTCGAACGGGGGGCAGATGAAGACATTGGCCTCGCCGCCCTGCGGACCATAACCGGCCCATCCGCCATCGTGGAAGGTGCGGTTGTAGCCGATGGCACCAAGCACCGCATCGTAGAATGGCAGAGCCGCCGCTACATCTTTTGCGCCGATGGTGACATATCCAATGGTCATGAACTTCCCCCTCTTAGGCTGGCCTGCAGCCTAGCAGAGGCAGGGAACATAACAAGAACTAAGTCGTCGCCTTGGGTAGGACGATGTTCACCAGCTTCCATTCAAACCAGCCCTGCCTCTGGAAGGTGAAGATGGTCTCCCGGTCCGGCTTGTCGGGGGCCTTGACCACGAACCGCGTGCGGTTGGGACCCCAGTAACGCAGGGAGGGCCAGGGGGCCTTGGCCGCCGCCATCAGTTGGTCGGGCAGGGCCTCGGGCATCGGCGGCTCCGGCGGGGCCTTTCCGGGCTCATAGCCACGGGTCAGGGCCTGCAAGCCCTCAACACTGACATAGCGCTCCACCGCGGGCGGCGGTGGGGTCAGGGGCTCCAGCGCCCGCTTCATGGCCCCGATGGGATCGGTCCAGATGGTGGGCGCCGGTCCAGCGGGGGCTGTGGGGGTGGGGCCAAGTTGGCTCTTCAGGGAGGCGCGGAGGGCTGGATAGTCCACCAACTGCGCCACGCCCTGGACATCCCCGTCGCGGGCGTCGGCCTTCAGGGCGCGAAAGGCAAACCAGGGGGCCGAGACAAAGCTGGCCCCCGCCGCCACCAGCATCACAAGGATCAGGTTGAAAAGCGTCCGCCACATGGTGCAGGCCCAGCCGAAGTCAGATCCATGCTTAGCACGGCCAGCGCCCCAGGCGAGCCCTTCCTCCCCACAGGCGAACTCTGGAACGCTCGGTGCTTGCGCGCCCGGCCTAACGGGGCGAGGCTGAGCCCATTGTTTAGACCATAACAGAGCCCAGGGAGGGCGTGATTTCATGTCGGCCAGCATAAACCCCAATGGAAATCTCAAGGGCAAGGTCGCCCTGGTCACCGGCGCCAGCCGCGGCATCGGCGAGGCCATCGCCGCCCGCCTGGCCATGGAGGGGGCCAAGGTCGTGGTGTCGGCCCGCACCGCTCAGGATGGCGAGAGCCGCCTGCCAGGGACACTGATGGAGACCGTCGAGCGCATCAAGAAAGCCGGTGGCGAGGCCACCTTCATCAAGGCCGACCTAGCCCAGTCCATCGAGCGCGAGCGCCTTGTGGAGGAGACGGTGGCCGCCTATGGCCCCATCGACATCCTGATCAACAATGCCGCCATCACCTATTTCACCCCGGTGGTTGAGTTCACCGAGAAGCGCTTCAAGCTGATGATGGAGGTGCAGGTCTATGCCCCCTTCCACCTGTCGCAGCTGGTGCTGCCCGCGATGATCGAGCGCCAGGCCGGCCACATCGTCAACATCTCCTCGCCGGCCGGCATCCACCCGGCCAAGCCCTATCGCGGTGGGCGCGGCGGCACGGTCTATGGCCTCTGCAAGGCGGCCCTGGAGCGGTTCACCACGGGCCTGGCGTCGGAGGTCTATGGTGACAACATCGCCGTCAATGTGGTGTCGCCGGGCCTGGTGGACACCCCCGGCGTCGCGGTGCACGGCCTGATCAACGAGGCCACCAAGGACCGGGTCCAGCCCATCGAGTTCATCGCCGAGGCGGTCTATCAGCTAGCCTGTGGTGACCCCAAGACCATGACCGGCCGTGTGGACTATGCCGAGCCCCTGCTGAAGGAGCTGAACCTCAAGCCCTCTGAGCTGGTGTGAGGTGAGGGCGGAGGGTCTTGCGGCATGAAGCCGATCCTTCTGGTGGTGGCCGGCTATGAGACCCTGCCACGCATCATCCTCGACGCCTGCGCCGCGGCGGGGCAACCCGTCGCGGGCCTCATCGAGGTGGGGGCGGCGAAGGAGCGGCTGAAGACCGACCTGCCGGTGCTGGGCGGGGAGAGCCTGCTCAGCGACCCGCAGGTCTTGGCCGATCACGACATCATCGTCGGGATCGGCGATGGACGCCGTCGAAGCCTCAGCGAGGCGGTGCTGGCCCGGGGCGGGACGGTGGCCACCATCATCCACCCGGCGGCGACGATCTCGGCCTCCGCGAGGCTTGGCGTGGGCACCGTGGTCTCAGCCGGGGTGGTGGTGCAGATGGATGCCCGGGTGGGGCGCTACTGCACCCTCAATACCGCCTGCACAGTGGACCATGACAATGTCCTGGCCGACGGGGTGAACATCGCCCCCGGTGCCCACCTGGCCGGCGGGGTGCAGGTGGGGGAGGGGGCCTTCATCGGCATCGGCGCCACCATCAAGGGCTGGCTGCGGATCGGGGCCCGGGCCACGGTGGGGGCCGGCGCGGTGGTGCTGAAGGAGGTCCCAGACGGGGTCACCGTGGTGGGAAATCCGGCAAGGCCGTTGGGGGGGTGATCTTGCTGAGAGGCCGGGAGGCGGGACACACGGGCTATTTCATCTCGCGGAGGCCGAGCGGCTCACCGGCGGGCAGTCCAGCGGTGAAAGCTGGGTGCAATTTAATGCACTGTCACCGCAATTCCGTATTTTACCGTTACCCGAGCGTTCCTTGCTGCCAATCTCTAGCTGCCGCGAATGCCTCATCCAGCGCGTTTTCTAGGTCCGAGATTGAGCATAATATCTCCTTAGAGTTCTTTCGTCGTCCCCCAAGTTTATACTGGAAGGCGTGCACAGTCGTTAAACCGTCTTTGGGGGGATCAACCCAGATCTGAGTTTTCTCAACATCTCCTGAAGCCAAATAAAATGTCCGCACATCGGAGTCTTGATAATCGGTTAGCCAAACGATGGAATTCAGAAACCCCCACCTCGACAGAATGGGGTCAATTGAACTGTACTCGCTCACTTCAGTAGCCTTCCTGGTCCATATACGGTGATGGTGCACTCAATCACCTTGACCGGACTTCGGTTTGCGTCCGCGCTTGCCGGGAATTACGGTGACAGTGTACTTAATATTTTTCCCCGGACTTCGGCTTTCGTCCGCGCTTGCCGGGGGCAAGGGACCGGCCTGAGTGGGCTTCGAGGTGCGCCAGAAATGCGGCGTTCCCCAGCGGGCGGCCGATGGTCTCGGCGCGGCGAAGGGCAAGAAAGGTGGCCTCGTCCTCATCCTGCTCGACCATCGCGGCGAAGTCGGGATAGCGCGACAACACCGGCTGGGTCTGGGTCAGGCCATCGCCCGGCCCTAGGAAGGCGTGCAGGCTCGACCAGGGCCAATCGGTCGCCCGCGCCACCAGGCGCGCGCGAACCGGGTTCAGCGCCACATAACGCAGGGCCGCGCCCAGATGGTCCTCGTCCATGGCCACGCAGCCGAAACGCCCCTGCCAGAAGTGGCCGGTGCGCTTCTCCCGCGCGTGAATGGCACCGGCATAGCGACGGTGGGTCGGGGCCAGGCAGCGGCGCAGGCCGTCGGGGTCGGAGGGCACCAGGATCAGGTGGACGTGGTTGGGCATCAGCACCCAGCCCCACACCTCCACCCGGGCCTTGGCGGCGTTCTGCGCCAGCAGGTCGAGGTACAGCCGTTAGTCGTTGTCGCCAAAGAAGGTCTGCCCCCGGCCGTTGCCGCGCTGGGTGACGTGGTGGGGGATCCCCTCGAAGACCGTCCGAGCCATGCGAGCCATGGGCGGAGCGTGGCACGACGCAGGGAGGGCGTCAATTAATGCACTGTCACCGTAATACTGTCACCGTAATACGGTTTTCGTGGCACGCGGACGACCCGACCCCGCATCGCCTCTCCGCTTGCCAAGCGACCCGACGCCGCCTTTGATCGCGCGCTTGCGGAGCGGGTGATGAGAATCTTGGCGGGTATCTTGATGGCGGGTCTGATGGGCAGTGCGGCGCAGGCGCAGAAGCTGACTCCTGAGCGGGTCTATGCCGCGCCAGATCTGTCGGGGCCACGGGCGCGGGGGGTCATGCTGTCGCCGGATGGGACGCTGGTCACCTATCTGAAGGCCAAGGCCGACGACGCGCGGATGACAGACCTTTGGGCTGTCGACACCCAGGGCGGGGCACCCCAGCTGCTGCTAGATGCCCGCGACCTGATCCCCAAGGACCGTGATCTCTCCGAGGCCGAGAAGAGCCGGCGTGAGCGACAGGGGGTCCAGACCCGTGGGGTGGTGGCCTATGACTGGGACGAGGAGGGGCGGTTCATCCTGGTGCCGGTGGAGGGCGATCTCTGGCTCTATGCGCGCCGGGACGGGGCGATCACCCGCCTGACCCATTCCAGCTCTGATGAGATCGATGCCAGGGTCTCGCCCAAGGGCGGCTATGTCTCCTTTGTGCGCGATGACAATCTGTACCTGGTGCCGTCGCAAGGCGGTGCTGAGCGCGCCCTGACCACCGGTGGCAGCGAGTTGAAGTCCTGGGGAACGGCGGAGTTCATCGCCCAGGAGGAGATGGATCGCCAGACCGGCTACTGGTGGAGCCCCGACGACCGCCAGATCGCCTTGACCCACGTGGACCAGACCGGTGTCGATGTGGTGGAGCGGTTCGACATCAATGCGACCGGTGCTGCCGTCGTCCATCAACGCTATCCCCGCGCCGGTCGGCCCAATGCGGTGGTGGCGCTCTATGTCGCTCAGGTGGCGACGGGTGAGCGGGTGAAGGTGGACCTTGGCCCGGAACCCGACATCTATCTGGCCAGGGTCGACTGGTCCAAGGACGGCAAGACCCTCTATGTCCAGCGCCAAAGCCGCGACCAGCGGCGGCTGGATCTGTTGGCGGTGGAGCCTGCGACCGGCCGCAGCCGGGTGTTGCTGACCGAAACCAGTCCCCATTGGGTGGAACTCACCGAGGATTTCCGGCCGCTGAAGGACGGGTCATTCCTCTGGTCGTCGGAGACCAGCGGCTATCGCCACCTCTATCTGCATGGGCCCGACGGCAAGCGGCTGCGCCAGATCACCAAGGGGGCCTGGCCGGTGGACGCCGTGGCCGGCGTCGACGAGGCCCGCGGGCTGGTGATGTTCACCGCCTTCAAGGACACGCCGCTTGAACGCCGGCTCTATTCGGCCCCCCTCAAGTCGGCCGGCGAGCCCAAGGCCCTGACCGCCGCCGGGGGCTGGTGGACGGTGAAGATGGCCAAGGCGGGCGGTGGGTTCATCGGGACCTATGAGGACCCGACCACGCCGCCGCGCACGGCGCTCTTTGGCCCAGACGGCGCGCGGACCCGCTGGATCGAGGAGAACCGGCTCGATGACACCCATCCTTATGGCCCCTATCTGAGCCGACTTCAGGCCCCGACCTACGGCACGGTGAAGGCCAGCGACGGACAGGACCTCTGGTGGTCCCTGCGTACGCCACCGGGCTTTGACGCTACCAAGCGCTATCCGGTGGTGGTGAAGATCTATGGCGGCCCGGGCAACGCCCTGGTGCGCAAGATCTGGCACGATCCGTCCGACCAGCTCTATCTGGAGGCAGGCTATATCCTGTTTATCCTGGACAACCGGGGCACCCCCCATCGCTCGGTGGCCTTCAAGACCGCCATCGACCGCAGGCTCGGCAAGCTGGAGGTCGACGACCAGCTGGCGGGCGTCGCCTATCTGAAATTGCTGCCCTACGTGGATCCGGCCCGGATCGGCGTCACCGGCTGGTCCTATGGCGGCTATATGAGCCTGCTGTTGATGACGGCGGAAAACAGCCCCTACGCGGCCACCGTGGCCGGCGCGCCGCCGACGGAGTGGACGCTCTACGACACCCACTACACCGAACGCTACATGGGCACGCCGACCACCGATCCGGCCAGCTACGCCGACTCCGATGTGCTGAACCGCGTCGCGCGGCTCAAGTCCGGGAGCCTGCTGTTGATGCACGGCATGG
>JANPAO010000017.1:0-4056 GCA_031429955.1 Phenylobacterium sp.
GACCCCTCATCCGACCCTGCTCCGCAGGGCCACCTTCTCCCGCAGGGGGAGAAGGGAATCTGGGACTTTTTCTTCATTGTTTACAATATGTTGTCGTCAATATTCTAGTTGGACGTCAGCGACGCACCTATGTGCATTCCGTAAGACTGGCGGGGAGCCCAATCTAACCTCGGCGACGATCCTTCGGTTGCCGCGCCCGGTGCGGCGCGTAAGGTTGTCCTTCGCTGTGGCTGTCAGCAAATCAGGGGAACCGCATGGACCGATCCAGCGCCAAAGACCGCGCGCTCCGTGACCGCGCTGCGGCTGTCATTCCGGGCGGCATGTATGGCCATCAGGCCACCGGCCTGCTGCCCGACGACTATCCCCAGTTCTTCGCCCGTGGCGAGGGAGCCCACCTCTGGGATGTCGATGGCAACCGCTATCTCGACTTCATGTGCGCCTATGGCCCCAATCTATTTGGCTATGCCCATCCAGAGATCGACGCGGCCTATGTCCGCCAGCTCGGCCTGGGCGACACCCTCACCGGCCCGACGGAGCTGATCGTCCGGTTGGCCGAAGAGTTCACCGCCATGGTCACCCATGCCGACTGGGCGATCTTCTGCAAGAACGGCACTGACGCCACCTCCATGGCGGTCTCCACCGCCCGCCAGCACACCCGTCGCAAGACCATCATCCGGGCCAAGGGGGCCTATCACGGTGCCGCCACCTGGTGCGTCAACCGCCCGGCCGGCACCATCAAGAGCGACCAGGCTCACCAGATCTTTTGCGACTACAACGATGTGGCCAGCCTGGAGGCCGCCGCGGCCGAGGCCGGCGATGACCTGGCGGGCATCTTCGCGGCCCCGTTCAAGCACGACGCCTTCATCGACCAGGCAGATCCCGACCTGGCCTATGCCCGCCTGGCCCGCGAGATCTGCGACCGCACCGGGGCCCTGCTGATCGTCGACGAGGTCCGCGCGGGCCTGCGGCTCTCGCGAGACCTTTCCTGGTCGCGGATCGGCGTGCAGCCCGACCTCTCCACCTGGGGCAAGTGCCTGGCCAACGGCCATCCGATCTCCATGATGCTGGGATCGGACAAGGCCCGGAAGGCCGCCTCCCAAATCTATGTCACCGGCTCCTTCTGGTACCAGGCCGCCCCCATGGCTGCGGCCCTGGAGACCCTGCGGCTGGTGCGCGACACCGACTATCTGGAACGGCTCCAGTCCCTGGGCGACCGCCTTGCCGACGGCCTGCGGGCGCGGGCTCAGGCGGCAGGTTTCGGCTTGCGGGTTTCAGGGCCTGTGCAGATGCCACTGTTCCTGTTCGACGACGACCCGGACCTGCGCAAGGGCTTCTGCTGGTCCAGCGAAATGCTGAACCGTGGGGTCTATGTCCACCCCTGGCACAACATGTTCATGTGCGCAGCGATGACGCAGGCCGACATCGACGGTGCCCTCGATGCCGCCGAGGCCTCCTTCGCGGTCCTCAAGCGCCAGGCCCCCAGCCTGGCCCCCGTCGCCAAGATGAGCTTCCTCGTTCCTGCGGGCCAAAGGTAGATCCATGCCGATCAACGACTATTCCGAGCACGACGGCGTGGCCCTGGGCCAGATGGTGGCCAAGGGCGAGGTCACACCCCTGGAACTGGTGGACGCCGCCATCGACCGCATCGAGCGCCACAACAGCACCCTCAATGCCGTGGTTCACACCGCCTATGACGAGGCCCGCAGCCGCGCCAAGGGTCCCCTGCCCGACGGACCCTTCAAGGGGGTGCCGTTCCTGATCAAGGATCTGGGCATGCCGGTGGCCGGGTGGCCACGCACCTCCGGCAGCCGATTTGCCCGCCATATCGTCGATACCGAGGACGGCGGCCTAACCCGCCGCTATCGCGAGTCGGGCGTCATTCCCCTGGGCAAGACCAACACCCCCGAATACGGCATCACCGGCACCACCGAGGGTGCCTTGCTGGGCCCCTGCCGCAATCCGTGGAACCCCGATCACATCTCCGGCGGATCGTCTGGTGGCGCGGCCTCCGCCGTGGCGGCAGGCATCGTGCCCATGGCCCACGCCAGCGACGGCCTGGGCTCCATCCGCATCCCGGCGGCCTGCTGCGGCCTGGTGGGCCTGAAGGTCAACCGCGACCGGGTGCCGAACCTGCCCGACGCCTTCGACTATGCTGCCGGCTTCGTGGTGGACCATGTGGTGACCCGGACGGTGCGCGATTGCGCCGTGATGCTCGTCGCCACCGGCATTCCAGAGCCAGGCTCGCCCTATGCCCAGGAGATCGAGACCTCACCCGGCAAGCTGCGGATCGCCTGGTCCAGTGAGACCGCCAATGGTCGCCCCATCGATCCGGAGATCCAGGCCGCCCTGGAACGCACCGCCACCCTGCTCAAGGCGCTTGGCCACGAGGTGGTACCCCAGGGACTCGGGATCGACTACCGCGCCCTCTATGCCGCCCGCGGCCCGGTGAGCGGTGCCAACTTCGCCGGCGGCATGGCGCGTCTGATCGAGGAGGTGGGCCATGAGCCCGAGCCCGACGAGCTGGAGCCCCTGACCTGGGTCTCGCTGAAGGGCGGTCGGAAGGTCTCCGGGGCCGACGCCTTCCGCGCCCTGCAGGATCTGCGGGCGCTCAACCGCGTCACCCTGGCCTTCTTCGAAGACTGGGATGTCTATCTCTGCCCGGTGCTGGGGACGCCGGTGCCGGAGGTTGGCTTTATCGACCCCGTCAACCTGGAGCCCCGGGAGGTCAATCGTCGTCAGGGCAAGGTCTTCCCCTTCACGCCGCCGATGAACTTCTCCGGCCAGCCCTCCATCTCCCTGCCCCTGGAGATGTCGGAGAGCGGCCTGCCCATCGGCATGATGTTCAGCGCCCGCTACGCCGACGAGGCCACCCTGTTCCGGCTGGCCGCCCAGTTGGAAAAGGAAGCGCCCTGGAGGGCCCGACGGCCCAAGCTCTGGGGCTAGTCATGGCCTGGCAACGCCGCACCTGGATGACCCTGGCCGCGCTCAGCGGCTTTCTCGCCATCGCCATCGGGGCCTTTGCCGCCCACGCGGTCAGCGATCCTGTGGCCAAGGACTGGATCAAGACCGGTGCCCAGTATGGCTTCATGCACACCATGGCCACCTTCGCCTGCGCCACCTTCATGAATATCGGCGGGACCAGGGCAAGGTTTGCCCCGGCCTTCTTCCTCTCGGGCACGGTACTGTTTTCCGGCTCGCTCTATGCCATGGCCCTGGGGGCACCTCGGTGGCTGGGGGCCATCACGCCCCTCGGTGGACTCTGCTTCCTGGTGGGCTGGGCGATCCTGGCCTGGGCCGCTGCGGACATTGATAAGGCCTGAGGTGAGGCTTGCCTTGCCGCCAAGGAAGTCGGTCATGATCGAAGGTCTGATCTATCCAGGAGACCTGCCATGTCCGCCCTCGCCCGCCAGATGCCCCCCGTGCAGCATGCCGCCGTCAATGGAATCGACATGGCCTATTACGAGGCGGGTCCGCGCGGCCAGGGCGTGCCGATCATCTTCTGCCACGGCTTTCCCGAGATCGCCTTCTCCTGGCGCCACCAACTGGCCGCCTGTGAGGCCGCCGGCGTCTGGGCCATCGCCCCAGACCAGCGGGGCTATGGCCTCACCAGCCGACCTGAGCCGGTCACCGACTATGACATCGAGCACCTGACCGGGGACCTGGTAGGCCTGCTGGACCATCTGGGGGTGCAGAAGGCCGTGTTCTGCGGTCACGACTGGGGCGGCATCATCGTCTGGCAGATGCCCCTGATGCATCCCGACCGCTGCGCCGGGATCATCGGCGTCAACACCCCCTTCCTGCGCCGTGGCCCCTTTGATCCCATCGCCGCCATGCGCATGGCCTTTGGCGCAGACATGTACATCGTCTGGTTCCAGAAGCCCGGCGTGGCCGACGCCGCCCTCGCCGCCGACGTCGACAAGACCATGCGCTTCTTCATGCGCACCCCCGCAGCCCTGGAGGGCCCCGTCGGCCAGGCAAATATCCTGGCCGACTCCGCCCCCGCCGCCGAGGGCCAGCCCACCTTCGCCTTCGGGGACGCCCTGGCGGCCTGGGACA
>JANPAO010000018.1:0-10841 GCA_031429955.1 Phenylobacterium sp.
GTTTCGATCGACGCGATGGGCGGCGACCACGGGCCGTCGATGACGGTTCCGGGCCTGGCACTGGCCGTCAAGGTCATGCCGAGCTCCACCCGGTTCCTCCTGCACGGTGATGAAGCGATGCTGGTGCCCGAGCTGGCACGCCATCCGGGGCTTGCCACCCGGGTGGAGGTCCGCCACACCGACAAGCAGATTGCCTCGGATGAAAAGCCCGCCGTTGCCCTGCGTCGGGGCAAGGGCAGCTCGATGTGGAACGCCGTGGAAGCGGTGAAGAGCGGCGAGGCGGTGGCGGCGGTCTCCTCGGGCAACACCGGTGGCCTGATGGCCATCTCCAAGCTGATCCTACGGATGAGCGTGGACGTCGATCGTCCCTGTCTGGTGGCCAGTTGGCCAGGTGCCACCGGCCTGACCACAGTCCTAGATGTCGGTGCCAATATCGACTGCAACGCCGAGCGGCTGGTGGAGTTCGCCATCATGGGCGAGGCCTTTCACCGGGCCTTTCACGGCGTCGCCAAGCCGACGGTGGGCCTGATCAATGTCGGCTCCGAAGACGTCAAGGGCCACGAGGAGGTGCGGCTGGCGCACGCCATCCTGCGCTCGGGACGGTTCGATCTCGACTATCGAGGATTTATCGAGGGCGATGACCTGTCGAAGAATGCCGTGGATGTCGCCGTGACCGACGGCTTTACCGGCAACATCATGCTGAAGGCCGCTGAGGGTACCGGGCGCTATGTGGAGGCCCAGCTTCGGGCCGCCCTGACGGGATCACCCCTCAGCATGGCGGGAGCCTTGCTGGCGCGAGCTGGACTGCGGAAGTTTGCCCAAAAGCTGAACCCGCCGCGGGCCGCGCCCCTCTTGGGCCTCAATGGCGTGGTGGTGAAGTCCCATGGCGGGGCCAAGGCCCAGGATTTTGCCGACGCCATCCGCATGGCCGCAAGTCTCTCCCAAAGCGACTTCGCTGCTGAGGTGGAAAAGAATATGACGCGGCTTACCGCCGCCGTGGCCGAGTCCAGCGCGCCGGCCGACGAGGGAGCTGCAACTGTTGCCTAGAGTTCTTCGCAGTCTCGTGACCGGGGTCGGCGGCTATCTGCCCGACGAGATCGTCACCAATGCTGATCTGTCAAAGGTCGTCGACACCACCGACGAATGGATCGTCGAGCGGACCGGCATCCGGCAGCGCCATCGTGCCGCCCCTGACCAGGCGGTCTCCGACTTGGCGGTAGAGGCCGCCAAACGCGCCCTGGCGGCGGCGGGCAAGACCCCGGCCGATGTGGATCTGATCATCGTCGGCACCACGACTCCGGACCTGACGTTCCCGGCGGTGGCGGCCATTGTGCAGCGCAAGCTGGGCTGCCCGGTGGGGATCGCCTTCGATGTCCAGGCGGTGTGCTCGGGCTTTGTCTTCGCCCTGGCCAATGCCGACGGCTTCGTCGCGCGGGGCCGGGCCAAGTGCGCCCTGGTGATCGGGGCGGAGACCATGACCCGGCTGATGGACTGGACCGACCGCGGCACCTGCGTGCTGTTTGGCGACGGGGCTGGCGCCGTGGTGCTGGAGCCCGGCGAGGGCGTCGGCGACGCCACCGACAAGGGGTTGCTGGGATTTGCCCTGCGGGCCGACGGCACCAAGCAAGACCTGCTCTATGTCGATGGCGGAGTCTCCACCAACGGCCAGATCGGCCACCTGCGGATGCAGGGCAATCAGGTCTTCCGCCACGCCGTGGTCAATATCTCCGAGGCCGTCGTCGCGGCCGCAGCCGATGCCGGTGTCGAGGTGTCCGACGTCGATTGGTTCATTCCCCATCAGGCCAATCAGCGTATTCTGGAGGGCGTGGCCCGTCGCCTGGGGATCGACGACAAGAAGGTAATCTCCACGGTCGCCAAGCATGCCAATACCTCGGCGGCCTCAATCCCCCTGGCCATGGCCGAGGGCGTGGCCGATGGGCGCATCAAGCCAGGACAATTGCTGCTGATGGAGGCCATGGGCGGCGGTCTGACCTGGGGCGCCTGCGTCGTGCGGTTATGACCCGCTGGGCGCTCACGCCAATCAACAGGTGACGCCTTGAAGTCTTTGACCTGATGCGACAATCAGGTCATGAGGGGTATCTGGCGATCTGCAAATAGCATCTCGCCGGCAGCGAATTTGAGGGGTTGGGGGCGAGGATGAAGGGCGCGACGGTGACGCGGGCGGATCTGTGCGAAGCGGTCCACGAAGAGGTGGGCCTGACCCGACAGGACTGCTCCGAACTGGTGGAGCGGACGCTGGAGCTCGCGGCCCAGGCCTTGGAGCGCAATGAGCAGGTCAAGCTCTCTGGCTTTGGTGTCTTCCAGGTCCGCGCCAAACGCGCCCGCATGGGTCGCAATCCCAAGACCGGAGAGCCGGCGGCCATCGAGCCGCGCCGGGTGATCGGCTTTCGAGCTTCGCAGGTCATGAAGGCGCGAGTAGACCGCGCCCTCGGAAAGTAACCAGGTGCGCCCGTGACCAAGGGTCCGGACGCCTTTCGAACCATCTCCGAAGCCGCCGACGAACTGGCGGTGCCCGCCCACGTTCTGCGGTTCTGGGAGACCAAGTTTTCCTTCATTCGCCCGATGAAGCGGGCCGGTGGCCGGCGGTTCTATCGCCCGCAGGACATCCTGGTGCTGGCGGGTGTGAAGGCGCTGCTGCACGGCGAGGGCTATACCATCAAGGGCGTCCAGCGCCTGCACAAGGACCAGGGGCTTAAGTGCCTGCTGGCGGCTGCCAGCGGCCAGGGCGCACCATTGTCGGTGCCACGCCCCGTGGAGGGTGAACCGGCCCTCGGTCTATCGGCTGGGCGCTTGGGCGATGGTGACCGCGAACGCCTGGTCTTCGCCCTCGGCGACCTCCAGGCCGCCAAGCGCAAGCTGGACGCGCTATTGAAGGGATAACCCCTCACTGTCATCCCGGCCGCAGCGACGCGAGGGGCCGGGGCCTATAGGCGCGGGGCTCTCCGGATCGATCGGTTCCTATAGGTCTAGGTCTTCCGAGTGCCGCGAAAACCGGGATGGCAAGAAGCGGCACCACCCAAAGCCTCCTGCATCTCCCCTTATCAGCAAGCCACCACCATCGCCGCCCACCCAACCATTGCCCGCCCGCGAAATTCGAGCTTGCCCGTGGGCCCCAAGAGGTTAGAAGGGCCGCCTTGCCGATGTCGGAGCGTGGCGCAGCCTGGTAGCGCACTTGACTGGGGGTCAAGGGGTCGCAGGTTCGAATCCTGTCGCTCCGACCATCGACAAGCCTAATGGGCGCTCTCGCAAGGGAGCGCCTTTTTGCTATCTGCCCCGGTTCATCCAGGATAGGAGCGGCAGGATGGGTACGCCCCAGCCGATGCCAGCCAGGGCATAGAAGGCAAGCTGAAGCCACAGGTTCTCAGGGATATGCTCGGCGATAGCGCTCATGGTCCAGATATAGGCGGCCAGGAAAACCAGGATGCCGATGCCGCCAAAGAACTTCCGGGTGCGTGCGCTCATGACCCCGGTATAGGGCCGACCTAGCGGCGGCGGAAGATGGCGAAGGGGGCCAGGAACAAGATCGATCCGATGGTGGAGGCCACCAGGCTGCCCCAGGCCCCCACCAACTGGACCTCCAGTTGCTGGGCAAGGAATCGGCCCAGCATGGCACCCGCCAGCCCCAACGCCATATAGACAAACAGACTGTGCCGACGCCCCAGGACCAGGGCCGCGATCCAGCCCGACAGCATCCCGATCAGGATCTCACCAAACAGACCAACGCCGTCCATGCACCCGCCTCAAGCCCTTGTGAACCATCCCCGGTTCGGTTGGCGCGTGCAAGCGTGGACGCCGAAGGGTTGCACGGCTAAGGGTCGCTTCGGAACGCCCTGAAAGGCTCTTGGCCCCATGACATCCTTCCTCCGCTCGGATCGATCCCGCCCGGTGGCCATCTGGCTCTTTGCCGTGGCGGCCCTGGTCCTGGCCATGGTGGTGGTAGGAGGGGCGACCCGCCTGACCGATTCCGGGCTGTCGATCACCCAGTGGAAGCCGGTGTCTGGCACCCTGCCGCCGATGTCGGCGGCGGACTGGAATGCGGAATTTGCGCGCTATCGCGAGATCCCCCAGTACCAGCAAGTCAATGCGGGCATGAGCCTTGAGGCCTTCAAGGCCATCTATTGGTGGGAGTGGGGCCACCGCCTGCTGGGTCGGTTGGTGGGGGCGGCCTTCGCGCTGCCCTTCGCCTACTTCCTGATCCGACGCGAGATGCCCAAGCGGCTGATCGGGCGGTGTGTGGCCCTGTTTGCTTTGGGGGGGCTGCAGGGTGCTGTGGGCTGGTGGATGGTGGCCAGCGGGCTATCGGATCGTGTCTCGGTGGCACCGGAGCGTCTGACCCTGCATCTGGGCCTGGCCTTCGTTCTGCTCGGGGCGCTGGTCTGGACGGCGCTTGATGCCTGGGCGGGCGCGCCGCGTCAGGTGGTGCCCGGCCCCTGGAACCCGCGGGCCTGGGGCCTGATCGCTCTGATCTATCTGCAGATCCTGCTGGGGGCCCTGGTGGCGGGCAATGATGCGGGTCTGGTCTACAATGACTGGCCGCTGATGAACGGAGCCCTGTTCCCCAAGGACTATGCCGGACCTGGGCTTTGGGCGACGTTGGCCCACAGTCAGGCCGCCGTGCAGTTTCATCATCGGCTGTTGGCCTATGTGCTGGTTGTGGTGGCCTTGATCACCACCATCGGAGCCCAGCAATCACGCTACCTGACCCGTGAGGCCAAGGCCCTGGCCATGACCATAGGCGTCATCGTTGGGGTCCAGGCCCTGCTGGGGATCGCCACCCTGATGGCCGGTGTCCCCATCTGGCTGGGCATCCTGCACCAGTTGACGGCCGCCTTGCTGCTGGCCGTGGCGGTGGCCTTCGCCTGGCGTGTTCGGCGGCCCTAACCCTTGAAGTTTGCCCAGGGGCCGGTGACGGCCAGGGTCATGCCGGGCCAATAGATATTGATGAACAGGGTCGTGCCATCTGGTGAGAAGCAGGCTCCGGCGAGCTCGGCATTGTTTGCAGTGTCCCCACCCACGAAGGCTGCATTGCGAGCCAGGGTGTAGATCTTTCCCTCGGGGGTAATTCCGCGCAGGAAATTGACCCCACCGATCTTGTCCTCGCAGGCGAAGAGGTGTCCCCAAGGCGAGATGGCGATGTTGTCGCACATTTCCATGACCGAGATGTCTGTGGGCTCGGAGAAAAGCTCAAGGCGAGCACCGGTCTCACCAGCCTGACCTTCCTGGGGGCTGGGAACATATCGCATGATCTGGCCGCTGCCGGCAGGCCCGCCACTGGTGCAGGCGAAATAGAGCTCACCCTTGCCGTAGTAGATGCCTTCGCCGCGAGCAAACCAAGCCGCACCCTTGGCGTGTCCGCGATAGCGAAGGTCTTCATAGGGGTTGTCGACGCCGTCCAGGTCGACCCAGTGAACCGCCCGAGAATCGCCGACACTCCAATAGGTCGCGTTCCAATTGCGGGGATCGGCATCCTTGCCTTCTGGCAGGCAGAGGGCTTGCAGCTTGCCCCCGGCATGCAGCTTGGTCGCGTCCTTTGGGAGGTAGCGATAAAACAGACCAAACCCGTCGCCCATATCTTCCGTGAGATAGACCACCCCGGTGCGCGGATCGATGGCTGCGGCTTCATGCCGAAATCGACCCATGTCCTTTAAGGGTACCGGATCAACCAGGCCCTTGGCCCGCGACGGGACCTCGAACACCCAGCCGTGGTCTTGTTGAGCCTCTTGGCCCTTGTTCTGGAGGGTCTCCTCGCAGGAGAGCCAAGATCCCCAAGGCGTGATTCCACCGCCGCAGTTGGTTGAAGTTCCCGCGAGACTCAGATGGGAACGTTCCAGGACCTTCCGGCGAAGGTCATAGACCAGAGTGGTGGTGCCGCCGCCAAAGGGCTGCCCCTGATCGTTTCGATCAAAAACCCGATCGCCAGCGACCTTGGCGGCCAGGCCTCGGCCCGGCCCAAAGGCGGTGATGTCGGCGTCCGAGGGCTTGATTTCATGGTTGCGAACCAGGGCGACCCTGTCGCCGTCAAGCGGGAAGCATCCCATGCCATCCATCTTGTAGGGGGTGATCAAGCCGTCGCTCATCCGATCGCCTGCCTTGGAGACCACCGTGTAGGTGAAGCCCTCGGGGAGATCAAAGAGGCCGGCCGGGTCGCGCTTGAGGGGGCCGTAGCCGGTCACCTCGCTACGGTAACCCTCTATCGCCGTCGCGCCATCCTGCGCCATTGCGAAGCGCGAGAAGCCTGCGAAGGCAAGGGTGGCCGCGCTGGCCCGGATCAGCTGGCGTCTCGACGTGTACATGAGTCATCCCGAAGTTTTTGCCAATAGCGGCCCTAGGTGGGTCTTTGACCATAGTTCGATGACGATTTTGGGACGAGGTATCATGATACCCAATCCCGCAAACCCTTATGGAATAAGCATTCTGGCTCCGTCGAGATTTGTCGATGTTGACAGAACAGAGCCGCCGACGTATCAGCGCGCCTCTTTCGTCGGGATCTCCTGGTCCCAACCCAATTACGGACCCGTTCCCATGATGAAGACGACGGCTTCTCTGAAGCCCGCCGACGTCACGAAGAAGTGGATCGTGATCGATGCCGAGAATGCCGTTGTCGGCCGTCTCGCCTCGTTCATTGCCATGCGTCTTCGCGGCAAGCACCGCCCAGATTACACCCCGCACGTCGATTGCGGTGACTATGTTGTCGTGGTCAACGCCCACAAGGTGAAGTTCACCGGCAAGAAGCTGACCGACAAGATCTACTATCGCCACACCGGTCACCCCGGCGGCATCAAGCAGCGTACGGCCGGCCAGATCCTTGACGGCAAGTTCCCCGAACGCGTCCTGGAAAAGGCCGTGGAGCGGATGCTGCCCAAGGAAAGCCCCCTGGCGCGCGCCCAGATGACCCATCTGCGCATCTACAATTCGCCCGAGCATCCGCATGAAGCCCAGGCCCCCGAGACCATCGCGTTCAAAGAGATGAACGCCAAGAACGTGCGGAGCGCGTAAGCAGATGTCCGAACCCCAAGGCTTCGAGGCCCTGCAAAGCCTCTCCTCGCAACCCACCGCCGAACCGGCCGTCCAGAAGCTCGACAAGCAAGGTCGCGCCTATGCCACCGGCAAGCGTAAGAACGCCATCGCCAAGGTCTGGATCAAGCCCGGCAAGGGCGTGGTGACCATCAATGGTCGCGACCAGCAGATCTATTTCGCCCGTCCGGTTCTGCGGATGATGATCGCGCAGCCCTTCCAGGTCACCGACCGGGTTGGCCAGTTCGACGTCGTCGTGTCGGTCCAGGGTTCGGGCCTGTCGGGTCAGGCCGGTGCGATCCGTCACGGCCTGTCCAAGGCGCTCACCTACTATGAGCCGGGCCTGCGCCCGGTGCTGAAGCCCCATGGCTTCCTCACCCGCGACAGCCGCGTGGTCGAGCGGAAGAAGTACGGCAAGGCCAAGGCGCGACGCAGCTTCCAGTTCTCGAAGCGCTAAACCCGCGCGCGATCACTCGCGTTTTGCAAAGGGGCGCTTCGGGAAACCGGAGCGCCCCTTCTGCTATCTGGACATTGGCTTTCTATCTCTGGGATCGGTCCTATGACCCACACAGTTTTCATCGACGGCGAGGCAGGCACCACGGGTCTGCAGATTCGCGAGCGGCTGGCTGGCCGTTCCGACCTTCAGTTGCTCTCCATTGATCCAGACAAGCGCAAGGATGTGGGTGCCCGCGCGGCCCTGCTAAACGGTGCCGACGTGGTGATCCTGTGCCTGCCCGATGAGGCGGCGATAGAGGCGGTGGGCCTGATCAAGAACCCTGAGGTTCGGGTGATTGACCCCTCCACGGCCCATCGCGTGGCGCCGGACTGGGTGTTTGGCTTTCCGGAGTTCACGCTCGGCCAGCGTGAGGCCATCGCAACCTCCAAGCGCGTGTCCAACCCGGGCTGTTATTCGACGGGCGCAATCGCCCTGATCCGCCCTCTGGTGGACGCGGGCCTGTTGCCAGCCGACCATCCCGTGACCATCAATGCGGTGTCTGGCTATTCCGGCGGCGGCAAGCAGATGATCGCCGAGTTCGAGAATGTGGGTGCGCCCAACCCCACGACCGTGCCCTATCGCATCTATGCCACCGGCCTTGGCCACAAGCATGTGCCTGAGGTCGCCAAGCACGGCGGTCTGAACCACAGGCCAATCCTCACCCCGGCTGTGGGCCGCTATCACCAGGGCATGATCGTGGAGATTTCGCTGCATCTCTGGGCCTTGCCCAGGGCCCCAAGCCTTTCAGACCTGCATCGCGTCCTGGACGAACGCTATGCTGGCCAGCCCTTCGTCGAGGTGGCCTCGCTGGAGGAAACTGAGGGACTCAAGACCCTCGATCCCGAGGGCCTGAACGGCACCAACCGTATGAAGCTCTTTGTGTTCGGCAATCATGCGGACAGCCAGGCCCGGCTGGTGGCGCTGCTGGACAATCTGGGGAAGGGGGCCTCGGGGGCCTGCGTGCAGAACCTGAACCTCATGCTGGGGCTGGACGAGACCACCGGGCTCTGATGGGGTGAAACCTTCGTCCCTTGGGGTACGTATGACCTGACATGACCCAGATGCTTGATCGCCGCCGCTTCCTGTTCGCCTCGGCCCTGGCCGTGGCCCTCGCCCCGGGTGCCGCAGCCCTCGCGGCCATCGATCCGGCTTGGCGCAAGCTCACCGACGCCCAATGGAAGGCGCGTCTGGCACCCGACGCCTACCGGGTACTGCGCCGCGAGGATACGGAACGTCCGGGGTCCAGCCGCCTGCTGAACGAGCACCGCGCCGGCACCTTCGTCTGCGCTGGCTGCGGCTGGGCGCTATTCAAGAGCACGGCGAAGTTTGAAAGCGGCACCGGCTGGCCCAGCTTCTTTACCTCCATCGGGGGCGGCGTGATCAAGAAGCCGGACTATGGCCTGGGCATCCTGCGGACCGAGTACCACTGCGCCCAATGTGGGGGGCACCAGGGCCATGTGTTCAATGACGGCCCTCGACCCACCGGCCTGCGCTACTGCAACAATGGCCTGGCCCTGAGGTTCGTGCCCGGCTGATCGGTGCTGGCGTCCCCGGAAAAATCCCTTAGCTTGCACCGCTGAGTTCGGGGGGACACATCCATGCTGACGCGCGCACCGGTTCGAGAATTCCGTAGTTGGTACTGCGACAGCCGACGGTGGGACGGATATCAGCCGCGTCCCGGCGACGTGGTGATCGCCACCCCGCCCAAGGTCGGCACCACCTGGACCCAGCAGATCGTCAATCTGCTCATCTTCCAATCGGCAGAGCCCCGACCGGTGTCATTGCTGTCGCCGTGGATCGACAACCGTTTCAAGGGCCCGGCCGGGCCGGTGCTGGAGACCATTGAGGCCCAGACCCATCGGCGGTTCCTGAAGTCGCACCTGCCCCTGGACGGCTTGCCGATCTATGACGAGGTCCGCTACATCCATGTGGCGCGCGGCGGTCGCGATGCCTGCATGTCCTATCTCAACCACATCAATGGCTATACCGCCTTGGCCTGGGCGGGTCTTGACGCCGCCGGGATGGGCGAGCCGCAGATCGGCCGCCCGCTGCCCCGGCCCCCACGCACAGCACGGGAGTTCTTCCACCATTGGATGGAGCGCGGGCAGGACAGTGATCTGTCGCTGATGTCGCAGTCCTTCTTCGATATCGAGCGGACCTATTGGGCCGGTCGCGCCCGGTCCAACCTGCTGCTGGTCCACTACAATGACCTGAAGGCCGATCTGCGGGGCGAGATGGGGCGGATCGCCGACTTCCTGGATATCGAGGTGGCCGACGAGCTTTGGCCCGAACTGGTGGACGCCGCGACCTTCGAGACCATGAAGCGGGACGGTGCGGCCCTCTTGCCTGGCATGGAGTTCGGCTTTGAGGGGGGTACGGAGACCTTCCTCAACAAGGGCACCAATGATCGCTGGCAATCAGTCCTGACCGATGCGGACAATGCCCTCTATTTCCAGCGGCTCGAGGAGGAGTTGTCTCCAGGCTTGCGGGCCTGGTTGGAGAACGGTCGGCGGGTGGCCGGCGACCCAAGAGACTCGGATGACTGACAGAGCTTGCCCTGCGAGCGGGTAGGGCATGGCCCGCCTCTACTTCCTGACCCATCCCGAAGTCGTCATAGACCCCGCCGTGCCGGTCACACGCTGGCCGCTGTCGGCAACCGGAAGGCGGCGGGCGGGTTTGTTTGTCGACAGGGTGGCTGGCGGACATGTCACGGCGGTCTGGTCCAGTGGTGAGCAGAAGGCGCTCGATGGTGGGGCACTGATTGCGCGGCGCTTGGGTCTGCCACATCGGATCGACCCGGATCTGGGGGAGAATGACCGCTCAGCCATGGGCTATGTCGCGCCGCCCGAGTTCTGGGAGATTGTCGCCGAATTCTTCTCTCACCCCGATGTCAGCGTCCGAGGCTGGGAGACGGCGAGTCATGCCCAGACCCGGATCGTGACCGCCCTGCGCCGACTGGTGCGCGACGAGCCAACCCGCGGCGACATCGTCGTGGTTTCCCACGGCGGGGTCGGCGCATTGCTGATGGCCCATCTCCAGGGCGTTGAGATCGGCGCAGAGGATCGCCCCCAGCACCCAGGCGGCGGATGCTGGTTCGAGATGGATCGCGACCGGTTCGATATCTTGAAGGGCTGGTTGAGCCTGCCCGACTAGACCCTCAGGACTTCACCTTCACATAGGACCCGGGTGCCGCCTCAAGGGGCTTGAGCGGCCCCTTGCTGGGGTCGCGGGCGGCGACCATGTCACCGGACTTCGCTTTCAGCCACTCTGCCCAATGGGGCCACCAGGAGCCCGGCGTTTCCTTGGCGCC
>JANPAO010000019.1:0-14282 GCA_031429955.1 Phenylobacterium sp.
GCCAGCCCATCGCTGAGCAGGCCGACGAACAAGGGCCCCATCCCCAGGCCGATGAGGTTGAGGATCAGCAGCAGCAGGGCGGCGGCGGTGGCGCGGGTGTGGGCGGGAACCACGCTTTGGGCCGTGGCGAAGACCGGCCCGTACCATAGCGCCCCCAGGACGCCCGGGATGATGCCCAGCCAGATGGCAGTCATCGGGTCGGCCACGGTATAGTAGAGATACTGGGCCGGTAGGGCCAAGACCGCCGCGACGGCTGGGATCACGGCATAGCCGCGCAGGTCGCGCTTGGCGGCGATGTCGGCAAACCAGCCCCCCAGCAGGGTGCCGATGATGCCGGCAGCCCCACCCACCAGCCCCAGGGCCAGGCCTAGGAAGCCGGCTGGCTTGAGGCCAAATCCGGCGGCCAGGACCGTCAGTTGGTCGCCGTGCAGACGCATGAAGAAGGCGGCATTGAAGGCCCCTTGTCCGTAGCCGACGAAGGCCATCATGCCCGCCGCCGTGGCCATCAGCCAGAAGGTGGGCTTGGCGGCGAGCACGCGCATGGCCTCGCGCAGGGGGGCGCGGCCTCGGCCTGGGCCGTGGCGGCTGCCGTCATGTAATTTCGGGGCTCTTTCAGGAAGACCACCGCGATCACCGCCAGGAGAAGACCGGGGCCGCCGGCCACGAAGAAGGCGGTGCGCCAGCCATAGGCGTCGGCGATCAACCCGCCCATGACCAGGCCCAGCAGCGAGCCGATGGGGATGCCCAGGGAATAGGTGGCGAGCGCCGAGGCGCGCTTTTCCTTGGGCGTATAGTCGGCGATCAGGGAGTGGGCGCAGGGGTTACAGCCCGCCTCTCCGACCCCGACTCCCATGCGGGCGATCAGCATCTGCGGGAAGGTCTGGGCCCTGCCGCTGAGCACCGTGAACAGGCTCCAGAGGGCGATGGAACCGCCGATGATCCAGGGACGGGAGTAGCGTTCGGCAAGCCGGGCGATGGGTATGCCCAGGGTGGTGTAGAAGAGGGCGAAGGCCAGGCCGGTCAGCATGCCGAGTTGCCAGTCGTGCAGACCCAGGTCGCGCTTGATGGGTTCGGCCAGGATCGAGACGATCTGGCGATCCAGGAAGGACAGGATGTAGGCGGCGAGCAGGATGGCCAGGGCGAAGGCCCGGTAGCGGGCATCGAAGGGTTCGCGGGCCTGCGGGACCGCCGGGGTTGCAATATCGGCCATGGTTTCCTCGGACGGTTCTTATGTTGTTGACGGCAGACTGACGCAGAACGCCTCGAAGCGCTACGGCCAGTGTGAGAGACTTGAGGTGGATCAAGGCGTGGCGGTGCGGCAAGGCGTAGGGGGAGCCAAGGAGACTCTGAATGCTGGGCATATTCCTGTCGTCCTTTCTCATTGCGGCGGCCTTGGCAGGCCCGGTGGTGGCCCAGGATGCGGTCACTGAGGCATCGGCCGACAGGGGTCATGACCTCGTTCGACAGAGCTGCGGCCAGTGTCACGCCACCGGGACCACCGGTCTCAGTCCCAAGCCCGCCGCACCGCTGTTCCGGGAACTGAGCAAACGCTATCCCATCGACCGCCTGGGCGAAGCCCTCGCCGAGGGGATCATGGTGGGGCACCCGCAGATGCCGGAGTTTCGGTTCTCGGCTGAGGACGTGGAGGCGATCAGCGATTATCTGACCCGGATCCAGGTCCAGCAGGGGGCTCAGCCCCAGGGCGGTCCTCGGCCCCGCCCGTAGAGGCAGCGTCTCCCGTCAAACGGCGAAAAAGGTCGGTGAAAAGGGGCTGACTCGTTCGAGATCCTCCGGGTCGGGAGCCGATGGCTTCGATGGATGTGCAGGCCCTTCACCCCGCGTGGCGGAGGCACCGAAAGGTTAGGACACGAAGCTCACGAAGGGGCGCGAAGAACACGAAGTGAGACGACCCGACGCGTCTTGCCCTGCCGGGCGAGGTGGTAGGTCATTCGCGGGCCGAGTCGAGAGTTTGAGCGCTTCAGATATGCGAGAGGCTTCGCCTTATGGAGGCGCGCAGCGCCTCGATGGTCTTGAGACCACGTCGCCGCTTCTCCAGCGCCTTCGTGTCCTTCGCGCCCCTTCGTGAGCTTCGTGTCCTGCCTGCAAGCCAAGCTCTCAGCACGGGGAATGGAGGCTTTCGTACCGATGGGTCGCTCATCCGTTCGCCGCAGGGGTCGACGACGATTCAAATCGGCTGTTGGCTCGATTGCGATGGTCACGCGGATGTTCAGGGTTGTTCCCGGCCTGGTCCGGTGGCAGGTCGGGGCATGAGCGAAGACAAGGCCTTGGCGGTCGGCCTTTGGCGGCGGATGCGGCGGCGGATCGCCCGCCCGAGCCTGAGCCTGGATATGGTGGCCGAGGCGCGTGACACCCTGACCGCCGTTGATCCCGATACGTCTGCCTATCTCTGGACACACCGCGCAGTGCTTGGCCCCTGGCTGGCCTCGGCAGTTGCGGCCGGCGATCTGGCCGAGCGACTGGTGGCCTGGCTGCACCGCAACAATCAGTTTCTCTATGCCACGGCTGAGACCCGTGATGCACTGACCCAGGTCTATGCCGAGACCCTGGCAGCCGGTGCTGAAGCCGTGGCGCAGGCGCGTTGCGAAGCTGATCTTGCCGTCGCCCAGGGGGCCTTGCTGGTGGACCATCATGATCGGCTCGGGCAGGCGCTGAAGGCTGCATTCGGTGCGCGCCTGCTGGACACAGTTTGTGCTGAGTATTCGCCGGCCCTGCAACTGGCGGTGTTGCATCTGACAAGCCTAGAGGCGCCTGTGCTGGACGTCGGATGCGGGGCAGGTGGGGCGCTGGTAGCGCACCTGCGGGCCGCTGGGCTGGAGGCGGTAGGGCTGGACCGTGATGCTGCGGCGCCCGCGACCCTGATGGGCGACTGGCTGACCCAAGACTATGGTCGTGACGCCTGGGGCACGGTGGTCTCGCACCTAGGGCTGTCCCTGCACTTCCTGCACCATCACCTGGCCGAGCATGATTTGGCCTTTGACTATGCCAAGGCCTATCGCCGGATTCTGGCCTCTCTGAAGGTGGGCGGACGGTTTGCCTACGCCCCGGCCCTGCCCTTCATCGAGGCTGTGCTCGGGGAGGGCTATCGGGTCGAACGTTGGGTAGCGTCGGTCGGTGGTGTAGCTCTACCTATCGAGAGCGCTGCGACCGTCACGCGACTAGCCTAGACCGAGTCCTACCCGATCCCCCATCGGCTAAGCGGGTCAGGCGGCGATTCAAGCCGCCAGGTCCACCCCGTCCTTGCGCACCTGGCGATGGGTCAGGGATCCGGCGGGTGGAGGGGCCAGGATCTCGCCTTGGGGTCGGGCCAGGGTCAGCCAGTCCAGGCCCGCGCGAGGGGCCAGGGGGACGATGCCTCGGCTGTGATAGGGGGCGACGTCGGGGCCGGGGCTGGCGGTGAGCAGGGTGAAGCCGTTCTGCTGGACGATGCCGGCCATCCAGAACCAGTGGTGGCCGGTGAGTTTGAACTCATGGCGGTCCTTGAGCTTGACCTTGGGAGCCTGGGGGGTCGTGTACTCAAAGAAGGCGTCGGCGAAGACAAGAACACGGTCGGCGCGGGCAAAGTCGTGGTTCTCGGTGACGAAGTTGAACACCGGCTTTCCATGGGCACCTGGCCAGGCCCAGGGGATCATGGTGCCCACCAGGCGGTTCTCTGACAGGCGGAAGACCGGGGCGGTGTCGCGGATGCGGACGCTGGCCTTGCCCTCCAGGTCGTTGGGGGTGTGGTCGTTCTCCCAGGCAAACAGGTCCAGCTCAGGAAACAGGTCGGCAAACTGCGCGACCAGATCCTCCAGGGAGGTGGTGCGGGCATACTCGTTGCACATGGCGGATTAGTCTACGCAGAGACCGGGTCCCACCTGACCCTTCTCCACGATGGTGAAGCAGCCGCAGGGGTCGGAATTGGCCTGGCAGCGGCCAGCGATCTTGGCGCTGGGGTCCAGGGGGCGGCCCCCGGTATAGAGGCAGCGGCCCTGGCAGTCGGCCTTGTCAGAGCAAAGCCTTCCCGCATCGGCATAGGGGATGACGCAGGCCAGGTTTTGCATGCGGCAGATGGGTCGGACGGTTCCGCCCTGGGCTGTGCAGGCCGTGACACTGGGTCCGGGCGGCTCAACCGGCGTGGAAATCGTGGGCGCGCAGGCGGTGAAGAGCGCGAGGGTCAGGGCGACGAAGGCTGACTTCAGCATGGGTGACGGCTCCAGATTCGCAAACGCGGGTCGAGTTTAGCCCAGAAGTCTGCCGCAGGCTTGGGCGGCGCGTTCGCCGAGGTCGGGGCCGAACTGGGGAAACAGGTGAGGTTCGATGGCCTCCAGTTCCATCAGTAGAAGGCCTGACGCGGTTGGAACCATGTCTACCCGACAGGCCAGGGCCGGAACCGGAAGGGCTGCGACGAAGCGTGCGGCCACCGCGATCTCGGTAGGGCTTGGGTCATAGGCCTCCTGCGCCCCACCGTGGATAACCTGGATGCGGTAGTCGCCTTGGCCGGTGGTCTTGCGCACCGCGTGTGAGAAGTCCCCATCGACGAAGATGAAGGAGATTTCCCCGGCGGTCATGATCTCGGGCACCAGGGGTTGGGCGAACTGGCCGGGCGACATGGTGATGCCGGGGGCCTGGTGGCGGGTCAGGCGCGACTGACCAAAGCCGCCGCCGCCCACCACGGGCTTGAGGACGATCTCATCGGTTTGAAGGTGGTTGAAGGCCTCCAGGGCCGGGGTCGGCTGGTCAAAGAACAGGCTGGGAATGACCGGCAGGCCGGCTTCCAGGAGCTGGCCCAGATAGCGCTTGGAGAGGTTCCAGGCCACGAGGGCCGGGGCATTTGCCACCGGGACCTGGGCCTGGGCGTGGCCGAGGAAGGCCAGGAACTCGGCCTCGTGGTCGGTATAGTCCCAGGTGGTGCGCAGCCACAGCAGGTCGAAGGCGCTTGGATCACAGGCGCGCCAATCCACCTCGCTCAGCGTCCAACCCCGGGCCTCGAAGGCCGGGGTCAGGGCGGCCAGCTCCAGATCGTGTTCGTAGGCATCGGGCCTGCGCGCCACCGCCGTCGTCAGGCAGTCGGCGCAGGCTAGGTAGGCGACCCGCGTCAGGAGACCATCTCTTCGCGGATGGTGCGCCGGGCGATCCAGAACAGGGCCGTGGCGATCAGGCCCAGGAAGGCCGACAGGATCAGGGCCCACTTCACCCCCCCGGCCGAGCCCAACTGGAGAGGGCCATTGGCCAGGACATCGGAGAGGATGCCGACGAACAAAGGCCCAAGACCCAGGCCCACCAGATTGATGATGAACAGCAGGATCGAGGCCGATGTGGCGCGCATCTGCGGCGGGACCAGGCTTTGGGCGCTGGAATAGACCGGCCCGTACCAGAGTGAGCCCAGCAGGCCCGGCAGGATCAGCATCCACAGGGCCACAGCGGCCGAGGGCATCAGGATGGCGGTGGCGTAGATCACCGGCGAGATCAGCGAGGCGATGGCCGGGACGCTCATATAGGCCCGGATATCTCGCTTGGCGGCCCAGTCGGCGATGGCCCCGCCGGCCCAGGAGGAGATGATCCCTGCGGTGCCGCCCATCAGGCCCAGGGCCAGGCCCATGAAGCCCACCGAGCCGACGCCGAACTTGTCGGCAAGCTGGGCCACTTCCGCGGTGTGGTTGCGCAGGAAGAAGGAGGCGGTGAAGGGAGCGTGGCCGTAGCCGATGAAGGCCTTAACCGCCGCACCAAAGGCGATGTACCAGAACACCGGCTTGCCCCGCAGGTATTTGAGGGTGGCGGCGAAGTGGCCCTTGCCCGGGGCGTGGGCAGCGGCGGCGGCCGCACTCATCGCCTTGCGGGGTTCCTTCAGGGTCAGGAAGACGATGACGGTGAACAGCAAGCCCGGCACGCCGGCCAGCAGGAAGGCGGTGCGCCAGCCATAGGCATCGGCGATCAATCCCCCCATGGCCAGACCCAGCAGCCCGCCCAGGGGCGTGCCAATGGAGAAGAAGGCCAGGGCCGAGGCGCGCTTTTCCTTGGGCGCATAGTCGGCGATCAAGGAGTGGGCGGTGGGGGTGCAGCCGGCTTCGCCGATGCCGACCCCGATGCGGGCACCCACGAGCTGGGCGAAGTTGGTGGCCTGGCCGCAGAGGACGGTGAAGCCTGACCAGACCGCCAGGGAGCCGCCGATGATCCAGACCCGGTTGAAGCTCTCGGCCAGGCGGGCGATGGGCAAACCCAGGACGGTATAGAAGATGGCGAAGGCCAGACCGGTCATCAGGCCCAGTTGCCAGTCGGCCAGCCCCAGGTCGTTCTTGATGGGCTCGGCCAGGATGGTGACGATCTGGCGATCGAGGAAGTTCAGGGTGTAGACAATCAGCAGAATGACCAGGGCGTAACGACGGTAGGCGTCGGACACGAGAGGGACGGCGGGACCTGTGCCGTCCGAAATACTGGCGCCGAGCGGGGCCGGAGCTGAGGCCTCGGTCATGATGGGGTTTCCTCGTACTTTTTTGATCGTTGGCGACACTAGACGGCACCTGTCGGCGCAAGCCAATAGCAGCTGTGTGATCAAGCGGAGGCGATGATGGAATTGTTGATCGGGACGCGACGTTGGTCCAGCTGGTCGATGCGACCCTGGCTTGTGCTGAAGAAGTCCGGGGCGGAATTCACTGAAACCCTGATCCCCCTTCGGCAAGAGAACAACCAGACCTATGCTGCGATCCGCCCCCATTCGCGCTCAGGCATGGTGCCGGCCTTGAGGGACGGAGACCTGCTGGTCTGGGACTCGCTGGCGATCTGCGAATACCTGGCCGAGCGGTTTCCGGCAGCCGGGCTCTGGCCGCAGGATGTGACGGCCAGGGCGCTGGGTCGCTCGGCCGCGGCTGAGATGCATTCGGGGTTCCAGGCCCTGCGCCAGGCGTGCCCCATGGCGCTGGACATCGCGCCGCTCAAGGCGACGCTGTCGGAGGCGACGCTGAAAAACGTGACGCGGATCAACGAGCTGTTCAATGAGCTTCTGGACCGATTCGAGGGACCCTTCCTGCTGGGGGACTGGTCCATCGCCGATGCCTTCTATGCCCCGGTGGCGACCCGGTTTCGCACCTATGGGATCGAGGTTGAGGGCGCGGCGGGTGGCTATGTGGAACGCCTGTTGGCCACGCCTGAGGTGCTGGCCTGGGAGGCCGCTGCCCGCAGCGAACCTGTGACCTGATCTGCGGCGAGCGGGGCTTGCGTCCGCGCCGGTTCGCGCCAGACTTGGCAGAGGGAGCACCGACATGGATCTGAGGATCAACGGCGAGCTGAGGCAGATCGGCGGCGAGGGCAATCTGCTGGATGTGCTTCGCGAGGACCTGGGTCTGACGGGGCCGCGATTTGGCTGTGGGACTGGGCAGTGCGGGGCCTGTTCGGTGCTGGTGGACGGCCAGGACGTGGCCGCCTGCCAGATCGAGGTGGGCAACCTGGCGGGCAAGGCGGTTATCACGGTCGAGGGGCTGGGAACGCCGCAGGCACCCCATCCGTTGCAGGTGGCCTTTCTGGAGCTCCAGGCCGGCCAGTGTGGCTATTGCCTGTCGGGTCTGCTGGTGGGGGCCAAGGGGCTGCTGGACGCCAACCCCAACCCGACCCGGCAAGAGGTGGCCAAGGCGCTCGCCTGGCACCTGTGTCGCTGCGGGGTCCACAACCGGGTCAATGACGCCGTGCTGCTGGCAGCCTCGCGCATGGCCTCGGAGGCGGCGCGATGATCCCGACCAGCCTGCAGAACACCCCGAGCCTGGATCGGTGGGTGAGCTTTCCCGCCGAGGGCCTGGCCCGCATCGCCTTTGGCAAGGTTGAGTATGGTCAGGGTGCCCTGACGGCCCTGGCCCAGATCGCGGCGGAGGAACTGGACCTCACCCTGTCCCAGGTGGAGGTGGTCAATGCCGCCACCGGGGCCGTGCCCGATGAGGGGATGACGGTGGGCTCGATGTCCATCGAGGTGTCGGGGGCTGCGGCGCGTGCGGCCTGCGCCGAGGTGCGCGCGCTCTTTGTGGCGCAGGCAGCCCGCCGGTTAGGTGCGGAGGCCCAGGAGATCGCGGTTCGGGACGGGGCATTTCTCGTGGGCGAGACGGCGAGCGGTGAGACCTACTGGACCCTGGCCCCAGACATTGATCTGGCCCGCCCGCCCAGCGGTGAGGCGCGATGGAAAACCCAGGATCAGCACCGGCTGGTGGGAACCAGTGCGCCGCGCCTGGACCTCCCGGCCAAGGTGTTTGGCGGCAGCTTCATCCAGGACATTCGCATGCCGGGGATGCGCCACGCCCGCGTGCTGCGCCAACCGGGACCGCAGGCGCGACTGCTGGGGATTGATGAGGCCGCCGCGCGGCGGGCGGCCGGAGACACTGAGCTGGACATCCTGGTGGAAGGGTCCTTCGTGGCCTTCATCGCCGCCAGTGAGTCCGCCGCAGCGCGGGCCCATGCCGCGGTCGAAGCCTCGGCCCGGTGGAGCGAGCCTCGGGATCTGTCACCGACCTTGAGCGAGGCCACTTCCCTGACCGAGATGCCCGCCACCCGGCTTGAGATGGGCGCTGAGGTGGGCGAGCCCTCCAACCGGCTGCGGCTGCAGGCAACCTATTCGCGGCCCTATATCAGTCACGCTTCCATGGCCCCCTCCTGTGGGATCGCCGGGTTCGCGGCGGGTCGGCTGACAGTCTGGACCCACGCCCAGGGGGTCTATCCGCCTCGGCTGCACATTGCCCGGATCACCGGCCTGGCGGTGGAGGCCATCGACATGGAGCACGCCCAAGGAGCCGGGTGCTATGGCCACAACGGGGCCGAGGACGCGGCCTATGATGCCGCCTTCATCGCCAGCCGCCGGCCAGGCGCGCCGATCCGGGTGCAGTGGCGGCGCGAGGATGAGTTTGGCCACGCCCCGGTGGGGACCGCCATGCGGGTGGAGATGGCCGCCGAGCTGGATGCCTCAGGCGCGCTGGTGGACTGGACCACGGAGATCTGGACCAACCTGCACGTCAATCGCGGCCGTACCCTGATCGAGACCGCCCTGCCCCAGGGGCCGCCCGACCTGCCGCCCCCCAACCAGGCGACAGCCTTTGGCGGAAGGCTGAACGCCACGCCCTCCTATGACATTGCCGCCACGCGGGTGGTGGAGAACTTGACCGTCTCGTCGCCTGTGCGGACCTCGTCCCTGCGGGGACTTGGGGGGCCGGTAAACACCTATGCCGGGGAGTGCTTCCTCGATGAATTGGCGCAGGCGGCGGGGAAGGATCCGTTGGCCTTCCGGCTTGAGATGCTGAGCGATCCCAGGGCGCGGGCGGTGGTGGAGCGGATCGGGGCGATCTGCGGCTGGGCCGACCGGGGCAGCGGCGGAGAGGGGCAGGGCCTGGGCCTGGCCTATGACCGTCACCGCGACAGCGGGGCCTATGTGGCGGTGGCCGCCCGGCTCTCGGTGGACACCGAGGTGCGGCTGGAGAAGCTGTGGTGCGTGGCCGATGCAGGCCTGATCATCAATCCGGACGGGGCCAGGAACCAGATCGAGGGTGGCATGATCATGGCCGCAAGCTGGGCCCTGAAGGAGCAGGTGATGCTGGGGGGCGCAGGCGTCACCTCGGTAACCTGGGAGGATTATCCGATCTTGCGCTTTGACGAGGTGCCGGACGTGGAGATCGAGTTGATCACCCCGCCGGGTTCCAAGCCGGTGGGGATCGGAGAGATCTCGCTGGGGCCGTGCCTGGCCGCCATCGGCAATGCGGTAGCCCATGCCCTGGGCGCACGGTTGCGGGACCTGCCCTATACCCGCGACCGGATCGCGCGGGCCCTGCTGGCCGAATAGGCCTTACCCGCCGAAGGACCTCGAACCGCCGCCGAAGCCGCCGCGGGAGATGATGGCGCTGCGGCTCTGGACGCGGGAGGGCGCACCGGCGCGGGGGGCATCGAAGCTGTCGGAGCTGACCCGAGTGCGGCCGGTGAGGTAGTCGCGCGACAGGGGATAGCCGCTGCCACCATAGAAGCCCCCGTCCCGATCGCGATACATGGGCGCGCCGCGAAAGCCCCCCAGGTTGTTCATGGCCTGGCCGATGATGAAGCCGGTGAGCAGGGGGGTAAAGAAACTGCCGCCCTGGCCCTGGCGCGGCACGCATTGATCGACCCCGTAGCGTTCCTCGCAGCTCTTCTGGTCGCCGAACTTCGGCGCGTTTTCGGCGCTGGCCTTCTGGGCGTCCTGAAAGGCAGTCTGGCATTGCAGAGCGGTAAAGGTCCCCGAGGTCTCGCAGGCACCGAGACTTTCAAAGGAGGCGGCTTCCACCGCGCGACCCACCGCCGGGGGATCGCCCCATTGGGTGGCGGTGGAGGGGGCGTCGCAGGCGGAGATGGACAGGGCGGAGCCTGCCATCAGGCCGGTGAGGGTGATGGCGCTGGAGCGTTTGCGCAGGCGAGGTTGTGTCATGGCGCGTCTCAGGAGGTCATACAGGCGGCGTTGAGCAGGCCGACCGCCAGGGAGATGCTCATCAGATAGACGCCCGAGGCGATCTCGCCCCGCTCGATGCGAGCGCTGACATCCTTCAGCACCAGCAGGCGAATGAGAGTGAAGGCCGCGATCTGGATCACGCCGGCCAGGGCGGCCCAGGCGCAGAACTCCACCAGGCTGACGGTATGGGATAGGGCCGAGGCCAGGGGGAGCACGTAACCCACCAGGGCCCCGCCCAGGGCCAGGGCGGCGGCGACATTGCCCTCCCGAATCAGGGCGGCTTCGTTGTGAGGGGTGGCCCATTGGTAGACCACCTTGAAGGCCACGGTGAACAGGCCTGCGGCCAGGAAGGCCACCAGGAAGGCCAGGGCACTGGCGAAAAATCCGTAGAGGTCGAACATGGTTTCACAGTCTCCAGAGATCAGGCTTTGAATTCGCCGACTTCGAGCGGGACGCCGAGCATCACCTCGAACGAAACCTCGCCGTCTTCGGTCTCCTGCTCAATGGCTAGCAGAAGCTCACGGGCCTCGCCTGGCAATTCGCGGGCAAACAGCATGCAGGTCTGGAAAATCCGCCGATCGGCCACCCCGTCGCGGTCGTCGTGCAGGTCTTCCCAGAAGGTCACCGGGTCCTGGCTGTCGGCCTCATCGCCAAACCAGAAGCGGGTATAGTCGGGCAGGCCCGGGGCGGTGAAGGTTCTGGCCCTCAGCCGTGCGGCCCAGGCAGCGCGGTCGGCGCGACCGCCGGGGTAGCTGCTTTCCCAGGGCACAAAGACGGTGACGTCGTTGATCCTCTGGCCCTCGCGATCATCGGAGACCGCCTGAAACATGGCGTGGTCATCGGTATAGAAGCGATGGACGAAGCCCCCCTCCTTGAGATCCACCAGGCCTTGGGCCGTGATCTCCAGGGTGTCGCGATCCAGCGGGAACTTGCGATCCTCCCCCAGCCTGCGCCAGGCCAGGGTGTCGAGCCAGACGGTGCGGCCCAGGGTGACATTGCGGATGGCCGGCAGGGCCGAGGCGGGTGCGGCCTCCTTGCGACCGAAAAGCTTGCTGAACATGACACCGAGCCAGGGGAAAGACGGGTCCCTTATCTAGGATGTCGCCTCTTCGTGCAAAAGGGTGATGATGGCCCTCGACGTCGGGCCATGGACTTCCCATCTTAAGCGGGCCCCAAACGCTACGAGGATTTTCGATGACGCCCGGCCCCTGGACTGTTCGCTCCCTGAAGACCGCCCTGGATGATGCGGCCCGGGAGGGAGAAGCCCTCGCGGCCCGCGTGGTGGAGGGGGCCGATCCCATCCTGCTGGTGACCATGACCGAGGCGGGCGATCTGGAGATCTTCATCAGTGTCAGCGACCAGCAGATTGCGGCCTCGGTGCTGCTCTGGCCGGTGGACGAGCAACCCGACCGCCATGCCTTCAACGAGTTCCTGCTGAAGGCCCAGAAGCTGGTGCCGCTCTCGAACTTCGGGATCACCACGGTGGCCGACCGTGACTATTATGAGCTGTTTGGCGAACTGGCCACGAGCTCCTCGATCGGCGATATTCTGATCGAACTCCACGCGCTCGCCGACAACGCCCTTGAGGCGGCCTCGGACCTGCGGTCCTCCTTCGCGCCTGCCGCCTGAACCGTCGGAGCCTTTGAATATGACCATCTGGCGCAAGCTCTTCACCCTGGGCCGCGCGGGCGCCCATGACGCGGCCTCCGGCGTTGTCGACGCCAATGCGATCAAGATCCTGGATCAGGAGATCCGCGACGCCGACACCGCCCAGGGCAAGGCCCGGGATGACATGGCCACCCTGGTGGCGCGTCGTCGTATCCTGGAAAAGGAAGTGGCCAGCTTCCGCGATCAGGCCCTGAAGTACGAAGGCTCGGCCCGGGCTGCTGTGACCAAGGGCGACATGGATCTGGCCCGTCAGGTGGCCCAGCGGATCGCGGACCTGGAGGCCGAGGTCGCCTTGAAGGCCCCACAGATCGAGGACATGCGCGCCGCCGAGGAGCAGCTCCACACCGCCATCGCCGCCACCGACCGTAGGATCGAAACCCTGCGCCGCGAGGTAGAGGTGGTGAAGGTCAATGAGTCGGTGCAGCGGGCCCAGGCCTCTGTGGCCGCCCGGGGTGCCGGGGCCGGGTCGTCCCTGGGCTCGGCCGCCGACAGCCTGGCGCGGATCAAGGAACGTCAGGCCATTCGCGGTGAACGCATCAAGGCCGCCGGCGAGCTTGAGGACATGCGCTCGGGTGCCGATCTGGACGAGAAGCTGCGTCTCGCCGGAATCGGTCCGGGCCAGTCCTCGGCTGACGACATCCTGGCCAGGCTGGCCCCGCCGGCCCCCACCCTGCAGATCGAGCAGAAGGCGGCCGACAAGAGCGAAGACCAGTAGGGGTGCGCCGACTTCGCCTGGAGCCGCGCCCCGACTGGCAGGAAAAGGCCGATGCCGTCGGCTTTGTCTACCATCACACCGATGGCCGGGCCTATTGGGACGAGAGCGCGGCCTATGCCTTCACCCTGGCCCAGGTGGAGGGGGATCTGGAGCCGGCGGCCGCCGAGCTACATGAGCTGTGCCTGGACCTGGTGGACGAGGCCTCCCGCAGTGAGGCCCTGCTAAGCCAACTGGCGATCCCTATCGCCCACTGGGATTTCGTGGCCGCCTCCTGGCGGGCCAAGGACGCGTCGCTCTATGGCCGGTTCGACTTCGGCTATGACGGGATCTCTAAGCCCAAGCTCTACGAGTACAACGCCGACACCCCCACCAGTGTCTTCGAGGCCGCCACCTTCCAGTGGCTGTGGCTGGAGGAGCGGCTGGCAAACGGCTCGCTGCCGCCGGGCACTGACCAGTTCAACAGCCTGTTTGAGGCCCTGCGCGACCGCTTCAAGACCCTGTTCCCCACCGGGGGCTTCGTCCATTTCGCCAGCGACGCGGAGTCCGTCGAGGATCGCCAGACGGTGCGGTTCTTCGAGGACCTGGCCGCCCAAGCCGGGCTGGACCCGAAGTTCGTGGCGATGACCGACATCGGGGTGAACGGCCAGGGGCAGTTTGCCGATCCTGACGGCCTGCTGCTGCAAGCGGCGTTCAAGCTCTATCCCTGGGAGCACATGCTGCGGGAGCCCTATGCCGAGCACCTGGCCAGCGCCAAGGTTCGCTGGATGGAACCGGCCTGGAAGGCGATCCTTTCCAACAAGGGCATTTTGCCCCTGCTCTGGGCGCGTTACCCCGGCCACCCCAATCTGCTGGAGGCCTATTTCGAAGGTGACCCGGCGGCGGCGAAGCTCGGCCCCCGCCATGTTCGCAAGCCCCTGTTCTCCCGCGAGGGTGCCAATGTCGAAATCATCGGCGGTGACGAGCCGGTGCTGGATCAGGGCTATGGGGCCGAAGGGGCGATCCTCCAGGCCTATCACCCGCCCCCGGATTTCGAGGGCAAGCGACCGGTGGTGGGGGCCTGGCTCGTCGGCGCTGAACCGGCCGGCATCGGCATCCGTGAGGACGACAGCGTGGTGACCAAGAACCTCGCCCGCTTCGTGCCTCACATCATCGAGGCCTGAGGCAGAGCTAGCTCAGGACATCAGTTTGCCGATGGCGCCGCCGATGGCACCGGTGACGGCGGAACTGAGCGTACCCACCGCCAGGATCATCGGCGGCACATCCTTGAGCGCCAGGGAGACGCCGATGCCGATCAGGGCGCAGGCGCCGCCCACCAGGGCACCGCCGGTGAGGCTGGGGACCCAAGCCTCGCCGGCCAGCTTGGCATAGGCCAGGCCCGCCACCAGGGAGATGCCCATGCCGCCCAGGGCAAAGACGTTGTTCTTGATGAAGGGCACATAGTGGCCGGCGATCACCATGGCC
>JANPAO010000020.1:0-3401 GCA_031429955.1 Phenylobacterium sp.
CCGGTGGTGCCTTTGGCGGCCCCGGGCCGAACATGTTCATCGCCATGGATCCGCCCAAGCACGACGAGCAACGCAAGACGGTCAGCCCGGCGGTCTCGCCGCACAATCTGAAGGTCATGGAGCCCCTGATCCGCGAGCGCGCCGGGGCGATCCTCGACAGCCTACCGGTGGGCGAGCCCTTCGACTGGGTCGACCGTGTGTCGATGGAACTCACGGCCATGACGCTGGCCACCCTGTTTGGCATGCCGCAGGAAGATCGGCGCAAGCTGACCCGCTGGTCGGACATGGTGATGTCGCGCCCCGGCGACGGCGTCGTCGACACCTGGGACCAGAAGCGCGCGGAGATGGCCGCCTATGCCGGTTACTTCCTGAACCTGTGGACCGAGCGCAAGGCCAACCCGATCGAAGGCGACATGGTCTCCATGCTGGCCCACGGCGAGGCCACCAAGGACATGAACCAGTTCGAGTACCTCGGGAACATCATCCTGCTGACCATCGGCGGCAATGACACCACCCGCAACACGATCTCGGGCTCGATCTATGCCCTCAACAAGTTCCCGGGCGAGTATGACAAGCTGCGGGCCAATCCAGACATCATCCCCTCGATGGTGTCAGAAACCATCCGCTGGCAGACCCCGCTGGCCCACATGAAGCGCGTGGCGACCCAGGACTTCGAACTGGGGGGCAAGACCATCAAGAAGGGCGACAGTGTCGTGATGTGGTATGTTTCGGGCAACCGGGACGACACGGTCATCGACCGGCCCAATGACTTCATCATCGACCGCGAGCGCCCCCGCCAGCACCTGTCCTTCGGGTTCGGTGTCCACCGCTGCGTGGGCAACCGCCTGGCCGAACTGCAACTGAAGATCATCTGGGAAGAGATCCTCAAGCGCTTCCCCGTCATCCAGGTCCTCGAGGAGCCGCCGCGGGTTCGATCGACCTTCGTCAAGGGCTACAAAAGCATGCAGGTGATCATTCCCCGCTGACGGGCTGACCTCAGAAGTTCCACGCCAGCCCGGTGCGGATCGACCGACCCGGCTGAGGGGCGATGTCCTTCAGGAATGAGGCGTGTTCGCGGGCCACTGCATCGGCCAGGTTGCGAACCTCCAGGAACAGCCGCAGGTCGCGGTCCTCCTGCGGTTTGAAACTGATCCGGGCGTTCACGAGGGTAAAGTCCTCCGTGGGGGGTTCGTAGGCGGCAACCTCATCCTGGGCAGCAACGTAGCGGACCTCGAGCTGGGCATCGACCTGGGGACTACTCCAGACCGCCCGGCCGGTAACCGAATAGGGCGGGATGCGCGCGATCGGTGCGCCAGCCGTCTGGCCGTGGACGTAGTCATAGGAAGCCTCCAGAGACAGGCGGCGTTCGTCCTGATGCCAGGCCAGATAAGAGGCCTCCAGTTCACCACCATAGAAGGTGGCGTCAGCCTGGCTGAAGCGGAAGACCGGCAGTTCGCCGGCAGGGTCCACCACACCATGATCATCCACCAGGTCGCCAGTGGGTGACTGTTCGATATAGCCGTCATAGCGGGCGTGAAAGGCATGGCCCTCCAGTCGCAGGTGGTCGCCGGTCCAGCGCAGGGTGGCCTCCACCGAGGTCACTTTCTCAGACTCCAGGGTCGGGTCGCCGATCTCATAGGCGCCAGTGCCAGCATGGGGGCCGTCGGCAAACAGCTCAAACTCGGTAGGCGCCCGGCTGTTGTGCGCCAGGCTCAGACCAAGGAACACGTCCTCTGCCGGTCGCCAGAACACGGCACCCGAGGCCGAGAGGTTGGTGAAATCCTGCTGGCTGTCGGCGCTGGCCCAGTTGACGCCGGCCAAGCCCGCAGCCGGGCTGGTGGGGCGGCCTCGCAGGGCGGCATCGAGGCGACGGCGATCCAATCGCAAGCCGCCCTCCAGACCCCAGTCACCCAGATCCAACCGCTGCAGGGTGAAAACGCCGATCTCGTCAATGTCCACCGGCGGGATGAAGGCCTCGTCGCCGATGGCCTCCAGGCTTCGCACCAGCCCCTGAACTCCCATGGCACCCTGCCATCCGCCACGCTCGCGCTGCACGAACTCGACGCGGCCCTCGGCACCTTCCGACAGGAACTGCGTGCCCACAGCCCGGGTGGCCACATCGATCTCAGCATGCTGATAGTCGGCATAGCCGATCGAGAACCGCGCCCGGTCAAAGGGTCCCAGATCAAGGCCGGTCTCGCCGCGGACGTCCACCCGGGTCTGGGTCAGGTCGAGATAAACCCGCTCCGGCGGCGGCGTCAGGACGATCTGTGGGAACGGCACGCCATACTGTGTCTCCGTCCGCTTGACCGAGAGCCCGACATAGCCGTCCGATCCCACATAGGACACACCGGCCCCATAGGCCTGCAGATCAACAGCAGAGTTCAGCACCACATTGCCACCCAGGGCGACAGCACCCGTGGCCGCCAGCAGGGCGTCGGACACCGGACGGCCGCCAGCCTCATAGTCCTGACTGGCGCGCCTGACCGCATCGAGGACCACAACCCAGGGACCCGATCCCGCCTTCAGATTGGCGGCGGCGGCATAGCTGTCATCCACCGACCCATAGGATCCCGTCAGGTGGCCCTCAAGACCGTTGGCGGCAGGGGCGGAGGGCACCCGACCATCAATGATATTGACCACGCCGCCGATGGCCGAGCCGCCATAGGCCAGGGCGGAGGGGCCCCGTAGCACCTCGATGCGCGACGCTTCGCTGGGTTCCGAGGCCACGGCGTGGTCGGGCGACAACGAGCTGGCATCCACCAGGCCGACGCCATTTTGCAGGATCAGGACACGGGGACCTGACAGGCCGCGGATGATGGGTCGGCTGGCGCCCGGTCCAAAGAACGATGACCTCAGGCCGGGCATGCCGTTCAAGAGGTCCCCCAGTCCCACAGCGGGCATGGCCTGCAGGTCCTGGCGAGAAACCACCGCGACGCTGGTGGTGGCCGAATCCAGAGACAGGCGATAGGGCGCGCCGGTGACCACCACCTCGGCGACCTGGGGCGGCACGCCATCAGCCGCCATGGCCGTTCCTGAAACAAGCGCTGACGCAGCCGCGGCAGTGAGGAGCAAGGCTTTAAAGGTCATCAGCGGGTCTCGGCGACGGGAGGTTGCTCGCCTAATATGTTATATCATAACACACGCCAATCGATTTTTTCAGCGCTCCGGCCAGGCCCCAAACCGTTTAATGCCCCGACCACTCAACCCCGCCCGGGAAGGCGTAGTCGGCCCGGCTCTCGGCCTTCAGCTCGGTGCTGAACCCGGGCCGCGTCGGACTGAGGTAGCGACCTGCTGAGATCGCGATCGGATCGACGAAGTGCTCATACAGATGGCCGGCATGTTCCAGCATGCGATTGTCCAGGCGACCGCTGACCATCAGGGCGTCAACAAAGGCCAGG
>JANPAO010000021.1:0-3639 GCA_031429955.1 Phenylobacterium sp.
CCTGGGTGTTTGGGGTGAGGGTCGACGGGGATGCCGCGGCCATCATCCTTGACCGTTAGGGTCCCTTCGGCGTCGAGGATCACCTCGATGATCTTGGCGTGGCCCGCGACGGCCTCGTCCATGGCGTTGTCCAGCACCTCGGCAAACAGGTGGTGCAGAGCCCGCTCATCGGTGCCGCCGATATACATGCCCGGCCGCTTGCGGACCGGCTCCAGCCCTTCGAGGACCTCGATATCCTTGGCCGAATATCCCCCGGTGATGGCCGGGTCGGGGCGTGGCTCATGGCTGACCGCCAGCGGCGCAGCCGGCGCAGGGTTGAGGGCATCGTCGAAGAGAGAAGCCTGGGGAAGGGGCTTGGTGGACATGTGGGGAAATTGGATCGATTCGATGAGCGCTCGGTATGAATCGCCAGACCCGCTAATGCAATGCGCCTGCGGTGCTGCGGTGCCCGAACCTGGGAGTTGTGAGAGATGAACCAGCCGACGCCATTACGGATCGGAATTCTGGGTGCCGCCAAGATCGCGCCTTCGGCCATGATCCTGCCAGCCAGGGCGACCGGCGTCGCCACCGTGGTCGCGGTCGCCGCCCGCGATCCGGCCCGAGCCCGAGCTTTCGCTGATCTGCACGATATCCCTTATATTTCGGATACTTATGAAGACCTCATTGCGCGCCCTGACATCGACGCGATCTACAACGCCCTGACCCCCTCACGGCATGCTGACTTGTCCATCCTTGCCCTCAAGGCCGGCAAACACGTGCTCTGCGAAAAGCCCTTTGCGATGAATGCTATAGAGGCTCAGGCCATGGTCGCGGCAGAGGCGCAGAGCGGCCGGGTGCTGATGGAGGCCTTCCACTACCGCTATCACCCGCTGTTCCTCCGGATCATGGAGATCATCGGGTCTGGCGAGTTGGGCGAAGTCCGCGCGCTGTCCGCGGTGTTCCAGACCCTGCTGACCGACACCGATGGCGAGATACGGTTTGAGCGTGACCTGGGCGGCGGGGCGCTGATGGATATCGGAACCTATCCCCTGCACTGGGTCCGCAGTGTGGCCGGGGCAGAGCCGGCGGTAATCTCGGCCAGCGGCGTGTTCGGCCGCGGCGGCGTGGATCACGTCACCCGGGCAGAGCTACGCTTCCCAAGCGGTGCAACGGCCAGCATTTCCGGATCCATGGTCGATGCGCCGCCAATGGCGACGCTGGAGGTCACAGGCACGCTGGGGCGGTTGAAGGCGATCAATCCCCTGGCACCTCAGGCCGGCCACCTGCTGGAGGTCCAGATCGGGGAGGGTGAGACACGGCGTGAGACCTTCAGCCGCGAGCCCACCTATGACTATCAACTGCGCGCCTTCGTTGAGGCGGTGCGCGGAGGCCCCGCGCCGCTGACCTGCGGTGCCGATTCCATCGCCCAGATGGTGTTGATCGATGCCGTCAGCGCCGCGAGCCGGATCTAGCCTCCGGCCCGCACCAGGGCGGCTGTTCGCGTGAGCCAGTCTGCAGGGTCTGCCGCATGATAGGGGTGCTCGGCAGGTTCGATCCGGTCGAGGAAGCCCTGATAGATCACCGCCTGGCGTGCTGCCGCGATGGGGGCGAGCAAGGTCATGGCCCTGGCAGGATCTGACCCAGGCAAGGCCTCACGCCAGCGGGCCAGCCAGACCGCGCGAACCGCCTCGACGGCTTCTGCCGGAATACGGTCGAGGAAGGCTGAGGAATCCAGCAGCGGGTGTCCAATCCCGCTGTCGCCCCAGTCCAGGAGCGTTAGCCGAGCCCCCTGGCCTCGAACATTTCCAGGGTGAAAGTCCCCATGCACCAGGGTGTCGGGGAGGCCACATTCGGCGAGGTCTGAGAACCTCTTGGGCAGGCCATTGAGGAAGGCCCCCAGAGCGCCGCGATTCTTTGTCGAGAGAACGGGTGCGTTGCGTTCGATCGTTGCAGCCATCGCCTTGGTGAGGGGCCCCGCCCGCCAGTCCGGAAGATGGAGCGTCAGCAGCTCTGGCTCCCGCCCGATCCACTTGGTTTGCAAGGCCACCAGCAGGTCGACCATCGCAAAGAGCTGATCAGCTTCGGCCTCGTAGAGGTCGTCGCCGGGGATTTCCGCCATCAGCATGCGGTTGCCTTCGTGGCCCAGCAGGGTCGGGACCGCCTCGCCGGCGAGGGCTGAAATCAGGGGGGCCTCATGGGCGAAGAAGGGTGGGATGGCCTTCAACCAGACGGTCTCGTCAGTGACGGGGATGGCCCAGAGGCTGGACAGGTTCCAGGTGCGCACCTGGCGGGCCGGGCCGACCGGCACTAGGCCCTTGTCGGCTAGGACTCCACCGGCCCAGGCCAGGTCAGCGGCCGGGCCGCTCAGCTTGGCATAGCTGTTGCGCAGCGGTTGTTCGTCCAACTCGCCGTGCCATGGCTCAGCGCCGGCGATGGGTTCGGCGATTTCTGCAAGGTAGGTGACCTTCACCGACTTTGGATTTGGCGCGATCTCCAGCGCCCGCAGCACGATGACTTCGACCCCATGCGCCTCGCGCACGGCCGCGATCACCGGGGCGATATCCTGCCACCAAGGGGTGGCCACGGGCAGGGCGGGGAGGGCACCGACGATGGTGCCGTCGGGGGCGATGAGGACAAGGCGCGCGAAGCGGGGCGGCGGGGTCACGCCTCCGGCGTGTCGCGGAAGTAGGGCTCCACCGGGCCCTGCAGCTTCACTGTCATGGCATTGCCCTTCCGGTCCACCGTGGCCCCTACCGACAGCCGAACCCAGCCTTCGCTGACGCAGTATTCGTCGACATTTGTCTTATCGACACCCTTGAACCGAACCCCCACGCCCCGCTCCAGGATGGCGGCATCGTAATAGGGACTATTGGGGCTGATCGCGAGGCGGTCGGGCGGGGTGTCGGACATGTCTGGCCTTGAAGAACGGTTGGGCCTTGCGCCCCGGCCCAGGTGATAGCGGCAACCTGCACAAAGCAAAAGGGCCGGAGATCGCTCTCCGGCCCTTGGCTAGGTTTGGCTCAAGCGCCGATCAGCACTTGTAGTACATCTCGAACTCCACCGGGTGGGGGTGAAGGGCCAGTCGCATGACCTCTTCCATCTTCAGCTCGATATAGGCGTCAATGAAGTCGTCGGTCATGACACCGCCGGCCTTCAGGAAGCCGCGATCCTTGTCGAGGTTTTCCAGGGCTTCCTTCAGGGAGCCGCAGACCTCGGGGACCTTCTTCTGCTCACGCGGCGGGAGGTCATAGAGGTTCTTGTCCTGCGGCTGACCCGGGTCGATCTGGTTGATGATGCCGTCGATGCCGGCCATCAGCAGGGCGGTGAAGGTCAGGTAGGGGTTGCCCATCGGGTCGGGGAACCGGGCTTCCAGGCGCTTGCCCTTGGGGCTGTCGACGTGCGGGATGCGGATCGACGCCGAACGGTTGCGCGCCGAATAGGCCAGCTTCACTGGGGCTTCATAGCCCGGCACCAGGCGCTTGTAGCTGTTGGTGGTGGAGTTGGAGAACGCGTTGATGGCCTTGGCGTGCTTGATGATGCCGCCGATGTACCACAGGCACATCTGCGACAGGCCCGCATACTTGTCGCCTGCAAACAGAGGCTTGCCGTCGCCCCAGATCGACTGGTGCACGTGCATGCCCGAGCCATTGTCGCCAAACA
>JANPAO010000022.1:0-10454 GCA_031429955.1 Phenylobacterium sp.
GCCGGCTCGACCATCTATCACCCGGTGGGAACCTGCCAGATGGGTCAGGGGCCAATGGCGGTGGTGGATGCCCAGCTTCGGGTGCGGGGTGTTGAGGGCCTGCGGGTGGTGGACGCCTCGGTGATGCCGCGTCTGGTGTCAGGCAATACCAATGCGCCCACCATCATGATCGCCGAAAAGGCCGCCGACATGATGCTGGGTAAGGTCCCCGCCTGAGGCCTCGCATTAATCCATTCGACTTGACCGGCCTGCCCATCAGATACTCAGCAGGCGATTCGGCCAGGCGGGACCATGCGACGGCTCACATTGGCGCTGCTTTCGGGCGCCTACCTCTGTGTTGCTCTGATTTTCGCCCTTCTCCTGTGGCGTAACGGGGGCGGCTGGGCTGCGGGCCTGGCCATGCTCGCGGCCGGTTTTGCCCTCTGCTACACCTTCCACGGCCTGATCATGCACAGCCTCGAGAACGCAGGCCTGCGCCGCGAGCTGGAAAGCGTGCGCGAGGCTCAGCGCATCCTGATCGACCAGATCGAACACATGGACGCCCGTGTCGCCCAGGTGGTGGCCACGGTCACCGATGACGCCGCGCGACGGTCTGAGGAACTGACCGGCGAGGTCCACATGCTGGAGGACCTGGTCCAACGCATGGGTCAGAGGCTGGAGGAGCGGATGGTCCAGGCCCCGCTCACCGCCCGCCAAGCCCCGCAGCACCGCCAGTCCGCCGCCCTGCTGGAGACCATTCGCGAGGCCCTGGCCGAGAACCGGGTCGATCTTTATCTACAGCCGGTGGTGGGTCTGCCCCAGCGCCGCACTGTGTTTTATGAAAGCTTCTCGCGTCTGCGGGACGCCACCGGCCGGGTGATGATGCCGGCCGAATACCTGGCGGTGGCCGAGCCTGAGGGTCTGGTGACCTCGATCGACAACCTGCTGCTGTTCCGTTGCGTGCAGATCGTCCGGCGGCTGGCCAAGACCGACAAGAAGATCGGCATCTTCTGCAATATCTCCACCTCCAGCCTGGCCGACGAGACCTTCTTCCCCCAGTTCCTGGACCTGCTGGCCGCCAATCGCGACCTGGCCGGGGCCCTGATCTTCGAGCTGGGCCAGGCGGCGTTCGACGCCCGGGGCTCCATCGAGGCCCGCAACATGGCCAAGCTGGCCGACCTTGGGTTCCGCTTCAGCCTCGACAAGGTGGTGGACCTGGATCTGGACTTCCAGGACCTGGCCCGCTCCGACGTCAAGTTCCTGAAGATCGGGGCCCAGTACCTGCTCAGCCAACTGCAGGACACCGACGAGGGCCTGGTTCTGAAATCCATGCCCGACCTGGCGGCCCAGGACTTCTCCTCCCTCACCCGCCGCTATGGCGTCGAGATCATCGCCGAAAAAGTGGAGGAGGAGCGCCAGGTCGTCGACATCCTGGAACTCGACATCGCCTATGGTCAGGGCCACCTGTTTGGCGAACCCCGCCCCATCAAGGACGCCATCCTGGCCGAGACCGATCCGCCCGCCGAGTTCCTGCGCAGCACCATGCGCCGTCGCGCTGGCGGCGCGCGCTAGAGCCCTTTCCCTTTGGACGGAACCGTCCAACGGGACAAAAGAGGGCTCTAATTCAAAACAGTTAGAGCATGTTTCGATCCGATAACCGGTTCCCACTTATCGGAACATGCTCTAGTCCAGGCCATTGACCGCAGGGGCATGGGCCTTTACCGCCCGCCCCTATGAGCACGCCCCAAATCGTCACCGGACTGTCGGCCCTGGCCGATCGCTATGATGTGATCCTCTCCGACGTCTGGGGGGTGATCCACAATGGTCGCGAGAGCTTTCCTGCTGCCTGCGACGCCTTGGCCCACTGGGGTAAGACCCGTGGACCGGTGGTGCTGATCTCCAACTCGCCGCGACCCTCCCAGGCTGTGGTGGCGCAACTGGATCACCTGGGGGTGGCGCGGGCCGCCTGGCAGGCCTTTGTCACCTCAGGCGATGCCACGCGGGTCCTGTTAGGAGAGATGGCACCCGGCCCGGTTTGGACGGTGGGCCCCGATCGCGATGCCCCGCTCTATGAGGGCCTGGGCCTGGCCTATGCCCACCATGAGCAGGCCGCATTCGTGTCCGTGACCGGTCCCTTCGATGACGAGATCGAAGGCCCGGAAGACTATCGGGCGCGGTTTGAGGCGACCGTCGCGCGCGGCCTGACGATGGTTTGCGCCAATCCCGACATCGTCGTGCAGCGGGGTGACCGGCTGATCTATTGCGGCGGTGCCCTGGCCCAACTCTACAGCCAGATGGGGGGCAAGGTGCTGATGGCGGGCAAGCCCTTTGCGCCCATCTATGACCTCTGCCTGGTGGAAGCGCAGCGCCTGCTGGGCCGGCCGGTGGACCGCACCCGCGTGCTCTGCGTGGGCGATGGCCTGCCAACCGATATCAAGGGTGCCAACGACCAGGGCCTGGACGTGCTGTTCGTGGCCAGCGGCATCCACGGCGCGGAGACCATCGGGCCCGATGGCCTGCGGGCCGATGCGGTCGGCGACCTGTTGTCCACCAACGGCCTGACCGCGACCTATGCGATCGCCGACCTGGTCTGGTAATCGTGGCATAGCAAGGGAAGGGATGGGCGCGTGCAGGGACTGTTCTTCGAGGATCTGACGGTCGGGCAGTCGGTGGAGACCTCACGCTTGGTGACCGCCGACGTCGTCGAGGCCTTTGCCACGGTGTCGGGTGACACCAATCCGGTTCACCTGGACGAGGCCTATGCCCAGGCCACGCCCTTCAAGACCCGCATCGCTCACGGCATGCTGTCGGGCGCCTATATCTCGGCCGCCATCGGCACAAAGCTGCCAGGCCCCGGCTCGATCTATCTGTCCCAGTCGATGAGGTTTCGCCGCCCCGTCAAGCTGGGAGACACCGTGCTGACACGGGTGACCATCACGGCCCTGGACGCCGAACGTGGCCACGCTACCCTTGCCACCCTCTGTGAGGTGGCCGGCAAGACCGTGGTGGACGGCGAGGCGGTGATCCTGGTTCCCCGGAAGGGCACCTGAAGCCTATGCAAATTGTTCACGGTTGGAAGGGCTTAGCGCCGGCCGATCGCGGTGCGTCGGTGGCGCTCGGCAATTTCGACGGGGTTCATCGCGGCCACCAGAGCGTGATCGCCCTGGCGGCCAAGGCGGCGGGCCAGGCCAAGGTGCCTCTTGGGGTCATCAGCTTCGAGCCTCATCCCCGCCGGATCTTTCAGCCAGACGCACCGGCCTTCCGCCTAATGCAGCCGGACCAGCAGGCCCGCGCCCTGGCCGACCTTGGGGTGGATATCTTCTATATTCTGCCCTTCGACGCCGAGATGGTGGGCCTGACCGACCAGCAATTCTCCCTTCAGGTTCTCCATCAGGGGCTTGGGGTGAGTCATGTGGCGGTCGGCTTTGACATCTCCTTTGGCAAGGATCGCACCGGCAGCCCCCAATCCATGGCCCGCTTTGGGCAGGAGCTGGGGTTTGGTGTGTCCATCGCCCAGGCACTTGGCGATAGCGACGCCAAGTTCTCGTCCACCGGGGTGCGCCAGGCTCTGAGGGATGGACGCCCTGAGGCGGCCGCCGCGATCCTCGGGCGGCCCTTCGCAATCGAGGGCATGGTGGAACACGGTCGCCAACTGGGCCGCACCCTGGGCTTCCCTACCGCCAATGTGGCCTTGAAAGACTATGTCCTGCCGCGCTTTGGTGTCTATGCCACGCGCACCCGCCTGCCCGATGGCCGGGATATCGCCGGGGTTGCCAATATCGGGGTCAACCCCACCATCGACGGCGAGATCGCGCCGCGGCTTGAGGTCTGGCTGTTTGATTTCGACGAGGACATCTACGATCAGGTGATCGAGACAGACCTGATCGCCTTCCTGCGCGATGAGGCCAAGTTCGACAGTCTGGAGACCATGACCGCCCAGATCATGGCCGACGCCGCCTGCGCGCGCGCCATGCTGCTGCCGGAGATCTAGGCTCCCCTCGCGCGCGACACCTCTGGACTCTTGGTTAACAGCGAGCTTTTGCTAAGGGCCAGGACGATGAGGGGCCGATGCCGACCCAGACCAAGGGTTTCAAATATGCCGCCTTCGCCGCAGCGCGCCGGCCCCGGCGCAAGCGGCCACCGTCCTTCGCCTTCGTGCCGGGCACAACCTTCACCTACTCAGAGCACTCGCCACAGCCGCCTGGACAAGGCGCCAAGCCTGGCGGCGACGCGGGCCTTCTGGATGCCTATTCCCAGGCTGTGGTAAGCGCCGTGGAGCGTGTGGGACCCGCCGTCGTCAGCGTCCACCCCTGGCGCAGCCCAGGCGGGCCTGAAGGCGTGGGCTCGGGCGTGGTCATTGCCCCAGACGGCCTGATCCTCACCAACAGCCACGTGGTCCGAGGCTCGACCCTGGCCGAGATTGTCGGCCTCGATGGGCGGGTCTTCCGCGCCAGGCTGATCGGTGATGACCCCGACACCGATCTTGCCCTGCTGCGGATCGAGGGCGGCGTCACCCTGCCCTATGCCAGGCTGGGGGATTCCAAGGCTATGCGCCGGGGTCAACTGGTGATCGCCATCGGCGCGCCCCTGGGGTTCGAGGCTACGGTGACCGCCGGGATCATCTCGGCCCTGGGCCGCTCTCTGCGCGGCGAGCGGGGCCGGCTGATCGAGGACCTGATCCAGACCGATGCCGCCCTGAACCCTGGCTCCTCCGGCGGACCCCTGGTCAATTCCAGCGGCGAGGTGGTGGGGATCGCCACCGCGGTGATCTCCGGTGCCCAGGGCCTGTGCTTTGCCGTGGCCGCCAACACCGCCTCCCTGGTGGTGGGGGAACTGATCAAGCACGGCCGAGTGCGGCGCGGCTCCATCGGGGTGATTGCCCAGCAGGCGCCGATCCCACGCGACCTGGCTCGAGCCGTGGGCCTGGACCAGCCCTTCGGGGTCTGGATCGCCACTTGCGAGCCCGGCGGGCCGGCTGCGAAGGCTGGCTTGGCCCCTGGCGACCTGTTGGTGGCCGCCGAGGGTGTCCCGCTCACCGGCCTCGATGACCTGATGCGGGTGCTGGGCACCGACACCCTGGGCCGCGCGATGGGCTTCGACGTCATCCGCCAGGGGCGACGCCTGAGCGTCAGCGTCACCCCGCGTGAACGCAGGCGCTAGAGCGTCGATCAGATGGGATCTGATCGACGCTCTAGTTTTTTTGTTTTACCGCGCGTTTTCTCCGATAGCCGGTTCCCACCTCTCGGAATGCGCTCTCGCGCAAAGGGCTCGCCCCGCGCGGCACCCTCTGCTATTGGCCGGGCCATGACTCTGGTTTGGACCGTTTCGCGAATTATGCGCCCGGCGTGACGCCGCCGGACGAAGCTCCAGCGCGCGCCGGGATCCTCCGCACCCTCGTTCCAAACCCTGCTGGAAAGCCCCATGGCCGACGACGCTGACAAGCCTGTGCGCGACTATCGCGAAACCGTCTTTCTCCCTGACACCCCCTTCCCGATGCGGGCGGGCCTGCCGGCCAAGGAGCCGCAGATCCTGGCCCGCTGGGGCGAGATCGACCTCTACAACACCCTGCGCCGCGAACGGCAAGCCGCTGGGGCTCCGCTGTTTGTGCTGCACGACGGGCCGCCCTATGCCAACGGGGCCATTCACATCGGCCATTCCCTGCAGAAAACCCTGAAGGACTTCGTGGTCCGCTCGCGGTTCGCCCTGGGCTATGACGTCGACTATGTCCCCGGCTGGGACTGTCACGGCCTGCCCATCGAGTGGAAGATCGAAGAAGAGCTGCGCGCCCAGGGCCGCCGCAAGGACGAGGTGACCAAGGCCGAGTTCCGCGAGCGCTGCCGCGACTACGCCGCCCGGTGGATCGATATCCAGCGCGAAGGCTTCAAGCGCCTGGGTGTCATCGGCGACTGGGAGAACCGCTACGCCACCATGGACTACGGCTCCGAGGCCGCCATCGTTGGAGAGTTCCACAAGTTCGCCACCTCCGGTCAGCTCTATCGCGGCTCCAAGCCGGTGATGTGGAGCCCGGTGGAACGCACCGCCCTGGCCGATGCCGAGGTGGAATATGCCGACGTCAATTCCCCCACCATCTGGGTGAAATTCCCGGTGGTCGAGGGCAGCGACGCGGCCATGGGGGCCAGCATCGTTATCTGGACCACCACGCCCTGGACCATCCCGGCCAACCGGGCGATCAGCTACAACAACGACATCGCCTATGGCGTTTATCTGGTGGAGGCCATGGAGGCGGGGCTTGAGTTCGAGCCTTGGGCCAAGGCCGGTGACAAGCTGATCGTCGCCGACAAGCTGGCCGAAGAGGTCTTCAAGGCCGCCAAGATCACCGCGACCCGCCGGCTGGAGACCCTGGATCCCCAGGGCATGGTCGCCCGTCACCCCCTGGCGGACCTCGACGACTATTACGGGTTCGCCGTGCCGCTCCTGGACGGCGACCATGTGACCGACGACGCCGGGACCGGCTTCGTCCATACCGCGCCGGGCCATGGTGCCGATGACTATCTGGTCTGGCTGGCCCACGGCCACCGCGAGATCCCCGAGACCGTCGATCCGGACGGGGCCTACTATCCCCATGTGGCCCTGTTTGCGGGCCTCAAGGTGCTGGAGACTGAAGGTAAGAAGGTCGGCAAGTTTGGGCCGGCCAATACCGTGGTTCAGGAAAAGCTGATCGAGGCCGGTGCCCTGCTGGCCCGCAGCCGGGTGGAGCATTCCTATCCCCACTCCTGGCGCTCCAAGGCCCCGGTGATCTATCGCAACACCCCCCAGTGGTTCATCCGCATGGACACCCCCATCGAGGGCCACGTCCACGGCGGCAAGACCCTGCGCGAGACGGCCCTGGCGGCCATCGAGGCCACAACCTTCCACCCGGCGGCCGGTCAGAACCGCATCCGGGCCATGGTGGAGAGCCGCCCCGACTGGCTGATCAGCCGTCAGCGGGCCTGGGGGGCACCTCTGGCCAAGTTTGTGGACAAAGAGACAAGTCAGCCCCTGGTGGATGCAACGGTCAACCAGAGGATCATCGACCTGATCGCCGCAGAGGGGGCCGATGCCTGGTTCACCCGACCGGTCAGCGACTTCCTTGGGGACCACGATCCGGAACGGTTTGAGAAGGTGGAGGACATCCTGGATGTCTGGTTCGACTCAGGCTCGACCCACGCCTTCACCCTCGAGAACCGGGCAAATACCCATTGGCCTGCGGACCTCTATCTCGAGGGTTCCGACCAGCATCGGGGCTGGTTCCAGTCCTCCCTGCTGGAAAGCTCGGGAACCCGGGGCCGCGCGCCCTATGACGCGGTGCTCACCCATGGCTTCACCATGGACGAGAACGGCGAGAAGATGAGCAAGTCCAAGGGCAACACCGTCGATCCCAAGACCATAATTCTGGAGTCCGGGGCCGAGATCATCCGCCTCTGGGTGGCGATGGTGGACTATTCCGACGACCAGAGGATCGGCAAGGCCATCCTGGCCACCACCAGCGACGCCTATCGCAAGCTGCGCAACACCGTGCGCTACCTGCTGGGTGCCCTGGCGGGCTACGATGAGACTGAGCAGGTGGCGCTGGAGGACATGCCGCCCCTGGAGCGGTTCATCCTGCACCGGCTGCACGAGTTGGACGGTCAGGTCCGTGCCGCCTATGGGGCCTATCTGTTCCAGGAGGTCAGCCGGCCGATCACCGAGTTCTGCCAGGTGGAGCTGTCGCAACTGTTCTTCGATATCCGCCGCGACGCCCTCTATTGCGATCAGCCCGCCTCCCTGCGCCGTCGGGCCGCCCGCACGGTGATGGCGGCGGTGTTTGAGCGCCTGACCATCTGGCTGGCCCCACTGATCCCCTTCACCATGGAAGAGGCCTGGACCACGCGATACCCCGAGGCGACCTCCAACTGCCTGCGGGTGTTCCCGGAAACCCCGGCGGCCTGGGCCAACCCGGCTGAAGCCGCACGCTGGGCCACGATCCAGTCGGTGACATCGGTGGTCACCGGAGCGCTTGAGGTGGAGCGCCGTGAGAAGCGCATGGGGGCAGCCCTCGAAGCCGCCCCGGTGGTGCACATCGCTGATCCCGCCCTGATGACCGCCTTCGAGGGCCTGGACCCCGCCGAACTGTTCCGCACCAGCCAGGCGACCCTGGTGGCCGGCGCGGGGCCGTCCGGTGCCTTCCGTTTGGCCGAGACGCCCGGCGTGGCGGTGGAGCCTCGCAAGGCGGAAGGTCGCAAGTGTGCCCGGTCCTGGCGCATCCTGCCGGAGGTGGGGTCAGACCCCCGCTACCCCGACCTGTCCCTGCGCGACGGCGAGGCGGTGGCGGCCTGGGATGCTCGGCAGCAAGAGGGTCTGCTGTGAAGGTCGCCTCCAAGTTCGGCATCCTGGCCTATCTGCTGGCCAGCGGGATCATCGTCATTGACCAGATCACCAAGCACCTGATCCTGGGCCTGCTGGGGACCCAGGCCGGGTCCAGCGTTCCGGTGGGCGGCCCCCTCAACTTCACCCTCGTTTGGAACCAGGGGGTCAGTTTTGGCCTGTTCCAGGCCGAGCATGATCTGGTGCGCTGGAGCCTGGTGGCCTTCTCTCTCATCGTCGCGGTCTTGCTGGTGGCCTGGGCGCGGACGGCCGACCGGCTGACCATGGGGATCGGTCTGGGTCTGGTGATTGGCGGCGCCATCGGCAACGCCATCGACCGCATCCGGTTTGGCGCAGTGGTGGATTTCCTGGACTTTCAGCGTCTGGGCTTCTTCCCCTGGGTGTTCAATGTCGCCGATGCGGCCATCACCATCGGTGTGGTCTTTCTTTTGCTGGATTCGGCGCGCAAAGAACCGGCTGCCTAAACGCGTTGGCGCGCCTTGGCGTTTGCGGTATCTGACCTAACCATCCTGGCCGGGCGGCCTATCGGAGCACCATGTTCATGAGATTCAACCGAGTGATCGTCGCGACAGCCCTGATCGGGCTGGTGGGTCTCACCGGCTGTGCCTCCTCGCGCAAGGCACTGGGCATGAACAAGGTCACGCCCGACGAATTCCGCGTGGTGTCCAAGGCCCCCCTGGTGGTGCCGCCAGACTATTCCCTGCGTCCGCCCGCCCCCGGCGAGCCCCGTCCCCAGGAACTTCAACCCGAGAGCGCGGCCCGCACCGCCCTGCTGGGCCGTCGTGCTGCCGAAGGTCGTTCCGACGGGGAGAAGCTGCTGGTCTCCAAGGCGGGTGCCGACAAGGCCGATCCGTTGATCCGCTATGTGGTGGACGATGAAGGCGGCGACCTGGCCCACAAGGAAAAGTCCTTCGCCGACAAGGTGATGTTCTGGAAGGACGAGAAGGCCACCGCCGCGGTCACCGCCGCCGCCGGCGACAATGTCGCAGCCCCTATCGATCCCGCCTCCGAAGCCGCCCGGATCAAGGAAATCACCGGCGACAAGCCGGTGATCATCGCCCGGGAAAAGCGCACCCGGATCAAGCTGCCGGGTCTCTAGGGCGCGTTCCTTCAAGTTGGAACCGGTTTTCGGATCAAACGCGCGACAAGATGAAGACCTAGATCTCCCCAGGGGTTTTCACGCTAAAGCCCTGGGACCGGAGTTGGTCCAGCACGCCGCCTTGCGCCAGCAGCGGGCGTAGGGGGACCACCGCCACAGCGTGACCAGGGACCTTCAGGGCCCTGGCGATGGCGCCGGCCTGGTCGGCCTTGAACCGCGCATCCAGCGCCGAGGCACCCGGCGCGGCGGCCAGACATTTTTCAAAGCCGCGCTCGGCGCTCAAGGCACCGCGAACATCTCCCTGAGCCCAGGCTTCTCCGGCGCGCCGGAAGCCTGCAGGCCCGGCCTCTGCCTCATCGAGCGCGTCGTTCAGGCAGGCCTGTTGCGCCGCCTGGGGCGTTCGCACCACCTGGCCCAGCAATCCGCCGACATCGTAGGTCTTTTCCTCGGTCTTCAACCGCCGGGCCTTGGCCAGTCGGCGGACGGTCTTGGCCGGGTCGGCGGCGGTGAGCCGGCTGGCCTCGCGATAATCCCCCACCAGGATCAGGCCTGCGGCCAGGCCGTTCTTGAGCCGGTAGCGATCGGCGGGTTGGCCTGCCGCAGTGCGCACAGCGACGAAGCGCCCCTTCTGGGCCGGTGACAAGGAGTCCTCAAACGACGTCTTTGATCGCATCCGGATCAGGTTGATGGCCGCGCCCGGGACGGTGAGGACATTGATGCTGACCTGGTTGAAGGGCAGGATCACCCGGCTTGCCCCTTCCAGCCGCCGCAGGAGGACGCTTTGGTCCCAGGCGAGCGACTTTGGCATGAGGGACGGAGCCCCCATCACATAGACCGTGGTGTCGGCATCGGAGACCCGCCACCAGGCCGGCCCCGGCAGCCGCCCGGTCACCACCAGCTCCTCCACCAGCACCGAATCGGGGTCGGCGACCTGGGCGTTGGCGGGGCCGGCCAAGAGCAGGGCCAGAAGAGCGAGGGGTCGTGCAAAGGTCATGGGACCCATCCTGGCTGG
>JANPAO010000023.1:0-1536 GCA_031429955.1 Phenylobacterium sp.
CCGGGCCAGGGCCACCACATGGTCCTGGGCCACCTCGCCATCAAAGGGGCATCCGAAGGCGACGGAAAATGTGGCGCTGATGGGCGGGCCACCCTCGGCGTCCCGCCGCTCAGCCATGGCGGCCAGGGCGGCCATCTGTTCGGCGGTGGTGGTGGCCTGGTTGCGGGTGCCAAAGCCGTCCGTGGCGCAGACCACCACATTGGCCTCATCGCAGCCGGCAGCCACAGCCCGCTCCCAACCCTTCATGTTCAGCACCAAACCGATGCGCGCCCGACCGGCCACAGTGGGCAGGCCGGCCATGACCTCTTCGGCACCAGCCATCTGCGGGACGCGCTTGGGGTTCACGAAGGAGACCGTCTCGGTGCGCCGGGCGCCGGCGGCCTCCAGGCGGGCGATGAAGGCCAGCTTCTGGGGGATATCCAGCAGGGCCTTCTCGTTCTGCAGGCCGTCGCGCGGCCCGACCTCAACGATCTCGATAAAGCGGCTCATGGGGCGGTCACGGGTCCCGGGGCGTAGAGGCGCAGGTGGGTTTCATCGCCGTTGGAATAGTCCAGGCCGGTGACCTCCCCGATCTGCCGTGGTTTCAGGCCCCTGGCCTTCAAGGCCGCCTCGAAGGCTGGCTGTTCGCGGGCTTCCACGACGGCGGGGCGGTCGTCGGCCAGGGCTTCGGCGGCCTCCTCAGGGCCACCCAGGATGGTGGGGGTGCCTAGGGCGAAGACCAGGCTGGGTTCGGCATAGCCGGCCACAGCCACTGGCGGGGCGGCGATCCCTTGTCGGGGCAGCAGGCGGGCCTGGGCCAGGGCCTGCTCGGTTCGCTGGGAGAGCCAGAGGGGCTCGAGGCGCGGCGCGAACCCGCCCACCAGAGCTCCATGGGCCAAGATGCCCAGCCCAGCGGCGGTCACAAGGGCCGTGACCGGCTGATGCCGGACCAGGAGATAGGCACTCACAAGGCCAGACGCGGCCAATAGTCCGCCGGCCACGAGGGCTGCGGCCACATCGCTGGGATCTCCATAGAGGGTCATCAGATACCCAATCCCGGCCGCCAGCAGCAGCCCCACCAGGGCTGAGAGGACCGCCCCTGTCCATTGAACCCGACGCCCCAAGGGCGCGCGCAGTGCCGCCGCCGCCGCCAGCCAGGCCAGGGCTCCATAGGTGGGTAGGGTGTAGTGAACCAGCTTGGTGGGGGTGATCTCAAACAACAGGAAGGCCGGCACCAGCCAGGCCAGGGCAAACCGGATCCCCGGCTCAGCCCGATGGCGCCAGCCTAGCACCAGGGCTGCGGGCAACAGCAGGGTGGCGGGGAAGAACAGCAGCAGGGTCGCCAGGGTGTGGTAGCCCGGCGGGGCGCCGTGGCTCTCCTGGCCACCGGCCAGCTTGGGTGCGAGGTCGCCTGCCACCGCCACGCTCCAGAACGCCCCGTCGGTGGCCACGGTCACCGCCCAGGCCCAGGGCCCGACAATGGCGACAAACAGGATCAATCCCCAGGGCCAGCCCAGTCCCTTGAGCCAAGATCCCTTCCGGTCCCAGATCCAGAGG
>JANPAO010000024.1:0-2090 GCA_031429955.1 Phenylobacterium sp.
GGCGGTGCTGGCCTGGCAGTTGAAGGCCACGGTGTGCAGGGAATAGGTCACCGGGGTCGGGTTGCCGTTGAAGGGCGTCGGGGTGGTGTAGAGGGTCTGGACCGAGGTTGTGTGAACTGGGCCATTGAAGGTGATCTCGCCGGAGGTGAAGGACCAGGCGGCGAAGGAGTCTCTGGCGATGCCTTCATAGTAGGGCGTGGCGGCGGCCAGGGCGGCGATGGCGGCCAGGATCATGGGGGACATGGTGTCTCTCCTATCGGTTCAGGCTATTGCGCGGTCAGGCCCTGGGTCTGCATGACCCCGTCGGGGCCCGGCACGCCGGTGACGGTGACCGACATGGTGAAGCTGCCGCCGGTATTGTCCTGCACCTGGAAGACCACGATGTTGGGTTGCTTGAGAGTCATCAGCTTGACCCGGGTGAAGCCGCCGTCGTTTCCGTCCACCAGCGGCCGGGTATAGGTGGTGAAGCCGTCGGCGTCGGGTGCTGGGATCTGGTCGGCGGGGCGGCAGCCATAGAACTGGATCGGGGCGGCTGTGGGGTCGACAGCCCAGGCCGAGGTGGACAGACACTTGGGGTCGAGGATGATCCCGGCACCACCCATGGCAAAGGCCTGTGACCCGATCGAGGCGGCGAACAGAGTCGCCAGGAACAGCCGCTTCATATGTGTCTCTCGCTGTGGATCGGTGTCAGATCAGGATGTGGGCATCAGCCCAAGGGTGATGGTGTAGGTCATCTGGACCGGGGTCGGGTGACAGTCGGCGACCGGCGCATCGGCGCGGCAGATGCCGGGAGCGGTGTCATAGTTGACGCTGATGGCGACCGCCTGGCCCGACATCCGGTAGCCCGCAGCGGTTCCCGTAGGGCCATCTGCCTGGGCATTGAGATCGGGTGCCCAACCGCGACCCACCATCAGAGCGTCCAGCTTGGCGGCAACGGCCTGGAAGCTGGCACCATAGACCTCGCCGGTCCCAGCAAAGGCGATGTTGCAGCCGCTGGCCTCGGCAAGGCCTGGATAGGAAACCGGTCCGGCGGTGACTGAAGGGGTGGCCCCCAAGGTGGTTGCGGCCGCCGCAGCGAGGGCCTGGCAGGCCTGGGTTGGCGCAGGCGTCTCGGCGCTGCCAAGGGCGGGAAAGGCGATGGCCAGCATGCTTGCCGCACCGACGAACCTGACTGTTCTCGTGAGGAAAACCTTGAACAAGGACATGCAACATCTCCCAACGGCAACCTTGATCGAAAGACTATCGTCTCTGCAGATGAGGGCCAGGGTCAACCGACCCGATTTGGGGAATTTGGCTCAGCCGTCCGATGAACGGCGGACTTGCGGCGGGACCGCGGCGACATCCAGCCCCGCGCGCTGAGCGGCGCGGACCAACTGGACGAAATTTTGGACGATGATCTGGCCCGAGCGGAGCACCTCTGGGGCCTGCTGGCGGGCCATGCTTGCCAGAAAACCGGCCCGCACCCGCTCGACCCAGCCCAGGTCCCGGAAGCGACTGATGTGTCGGCGGATCGTCTCGTTGGGCAGGCCAAGTCTCGCGGCCAGTTCGGTGACGGTGGCGGGTCTGCGAAGATCATCCGGCGGCGGGGTGTGGGACCAGGCAAAGCGGGTGGCCAGATCTCGGTCATAGGTGATCGACCGGGCATTGGCCGAGAGCAGGCCAGTAAAGATCAGGGCATCCAGCATGGACCCGTGGGGCCCAGACGAGGCTTCCAGGACGCGCAGGGTGAAGTCATCGAGCAGGTCGGCAATGGCCGTGTTCAGGTCCGCCGTGGGCTGGGCAGGTTCGGCTTCTGTCTCGAACTCGACACCCAGGGCTTTGAGATCGGCGATCAGGGCCAGGAGCGCCACGCGGCGCTCGGCCAGGCGCTCGGTGGAGCGCAGGCCAACCTGGCCGGCGGGCGTGACCTGCGTTCCGCCGTCGGGCGCCTTCACCAGGATTCCGGCAGCCTCAAGCCCACGAACGTGACGACGGGCCGATTCATAGGGCAGGCCCAGGGATAGGGCGATAGCTCGGACGCTGACACTCGCCCCCCTGGCCGGGAGCGCGGCATGGCTACAGGCCTGGAGCGAGGCCAGATAGACCGCCGC
>JANPAO010000025.1:0-2519 GCA_031429955.1 Phenylobacterium sp.
CGCCGGCAGGATTAGCCGCCCCCGTGCAAAGGTCAGGACCGCCCCGCCCTGTGCGCTGCGAAGACTCTTCAGTGTGGCCAGGTCAAAGCGCCGTTCGGAACGGCCGCGGCGCGCGATGATCGTCTGTTCCTCCAGCGTCCAGACAGTCTCTCCCTGCAGAGGCGACAGCTTGGCGCTGTGGGAGATCCCCATCTATCCCCGCACCACCGTGATCTCGACCCCGGCGGCGGCGGCATGGGGGGCGAGTGCCAGGGGCTTCTCCACCCGGACCCTGGCCCGGGTCACCCGAGGGTCGGCCAGGCAGGCGCGGGCCAGGCGCTCGGCAAAGGCCTCCACCAGCCCGATGTGCCCCTCGGCGACGATGGCGCGGGCAGCCTCTCCCACCATCTCATAATTGACCGTGTCACTCAGCTTCTCGACACCGGCGGCTGGAACATCGAGTTCCACATCCACCACCAGAGGCTGGGCCCGCCCCTTTTCATGGGCATAGACCCCGATCTGGGCCTCGACCTTCAGGCCAGTGACGAAGATCTTGGTCATGACGATGCGCCCGTGGGCGGCGGGTTGAGCTTGAGGGTCGGCGGGAAGCTCCTGGATTGGCGAGAGGGCCACGCAATGCTCCTTCAGGTCAGGTGCTGACCGGAATCGACGGCGATCATCTGGCCCGTCACCGACCGCGCGTCAATCAGATAGGCCAGGGCCTGACCGATCTCGGCGGGGTCCACAGCATGGGCCAGCGGGGTGGTGGCCACTTCGGCGGCGAAGGCTGCGGCATCCTGATGGATCGAGGCCAGAACCGGACCTGGACCAATGCCATTGACCCGGATTCGCGGGGCCAGGGCCTGGGCCAGCATCCGTGTGGCACTCCAAAGGGCAGCCTTGGACAAGGTGTAGGAGAAGAAGTCGGCCCCGGGTGCCAGGACCCGTTGGTCCAGAATATTGACGATCAGCCCCTGACGGTCGGCGGGCAGCCTGTGGGCAAAGGCCTGGGCCAGGACCAGGGGCGCGCGAAGATTGGTCTCCATGTGGGCGTCCCAGGAGGCGCGGTTCATGCTGGCCAGGCTGTCGTCCTCGAACACCGAGGCGCAATTCACCAGCAGGGTGACCGGTCCCAGCTCGGCCTCGACATCCCCCACCATGGGGGCTGCAGCAGCTTCCTGGCGCAGGTCGCAGGTGTGGAGATAGGCTTGGCGGCCCAGGCTTCGCACCTCGGCGGCGGCGGCCTGGGCGTCGTCGTCCACGGCGCGACAATGGATCGCCACATCAAAGCCGGCCCTCGCACAGGCCAGGACCAGGGCCCGCCCGATCCGGCGCGCGCCGCCGGTGACCAGGGCCGCGCCGCGTGGGGTCTGCGGCATGGCGGACCGATCAGTCGAAGCGACCGAACTCGAAATAGTTTAGGGCAAACATCACGCCCAAAAAGGTGAGGATTGTGTAGATGGCGACCATGGTGTGGGCTCCGGTTGTGGGTGGGCTTTAGCGAGCAGGGGAGGTGGCTGCAAGCTGGCTTGTGGATTGCCGCAGCAGTGGGCCTATTTCCACCAAGCTCGCCGCCACAGGAAACCCCATGCCGCTCACCCAGATAGATCCCCAGACCCTCACCAAAATCGCCATCGGTATCGACCGGCCCGAGGACGTGGTGGTGGGGCGCGACGGCCGGGTCTTTGCCTCTGATCACCAGTGTGCGGTGGCGGAGATCTTCGCCGACGCGTCTTTCAAGCGCCTGGGTCCCAAGAGTGGGGCACCGAACGGGATCAACATGGACACCCAGGGCCGGATCCTGATCGCCAACTTCGGGATCTATGACAAGGAGGAGGGGCCCCTCCAGAGGTTCGACCCTGCCACCGGCCAGCATGAAACCCTGGTGGCCGAAGTGGGCGGCAAGCGACTCACCAGTGCCAACTATCCGGTGATGGACCGGGCCGGGAACATCTGGTGCGCCAATTCCACCCATGCCGAAACCTGGCCCCAGGCCCTGGACGGTCGCACCGATGGCTTCATCTTTGTTCTTCGCCCCGACGGCTCCACAGACATCGTCGCCGAGGGCCTGAAATTTCCCAACGGCATGGCCCTGTCGGCCGATGAGCAGACCCTCTACTGCGCCCAGGCCAGCGGCGCCGACGTCATGGCCTTTCCTGTGCTGCCTGGTGCCACGCTTGGCCCCGGCTATCGCTATGGGCCGGTGCTGGGAAAGCTGCAGCAGCCCGGGGGTCCGACCCACGCGGCAGCTGACCTTGGCTATACCGACGGGATTGGCCTCGATGCCCAGGGCAACCTGTGGGTCTGCCTCCCGGCGGCCGACAAGGTGGTGGCCATCACCCCCAGCCTTGAGGTGGTCACCGTGATCTATGATCCCACCGGGCAGGTCCTCAATCACCCCACCAACATCACCTGGGGTGGGGCCGACCTCAGGGACCTCTATATCGGGTCGATCCGTGCGGGCTATGTCCTGAAGGGGCGAAGCCCCGTGGCAGGCCAACCCCACGTTCATCAGTAGGTCTTCTGCCGGCTTCGATAGG
>JANPAO010000026.1:0-1520 GCA_031429955.1 Phenylobacterium sp.
CAGGGGATCGACGAGCTCGAAGTCCATGTCGTCGGGAAGCCCGCCGACGTTGTGGTGGCTCTTGATGGTCGACGCGTGACCGCTGCCCGACTCGATCACGTCCGGATACACCGTGCCCTGGACGAGGAACTTGCAGCCGTCGGCCGAGAGCTTCCGTGCTTCCTCCTCGAACACGCGGATGAAGGTTTCGCCGATGATCTTGCGCTTGCGCTCCGGGTCGGCCACGTCGTTGAGCAGGTCGTAGAACCGCTGCGCAGCGTTGACGTGGACGAGTTCGACGCCGAAGTGACCGACGAAGGTCTCCTCGATCTGCACGCTCTCGCCTTCGCGCATCAGGCCGGTGTCGACGTAGACACACGTGAGACGATCGCCGACCGCTCGATAGACGAGCGCGGCGGCAACTGCGGAGTCGACACCACCGCTAAGGGCGCAAAGGACCTTCTCGCCCTTCGTCTGTGCGCGTATCTTCTCGACCTGCTCCTCGATGATGTTGGCGTTCGTCCACGTGGGTTCCAGCCCAGCGACGTCGTAGAGAAAAGCCTTGAGGATCTTCTGTCCGTGCTCGTAGTGCACGACCTCGGGATGGAACTGCACGCCGACGATCCGGCGTTCGAGGCACTCCATCGCGGCGATCGGGATCTCACCGGTGGATGCCGTGGCGATGAAGCCGTCGGGCAACGTCTGGATCGAGTCGAAGTGACTCATCCAGGTGGTCTGCTCATTCGGAAGCGCGCGTAGCAATGCTCCACCGTCGCCGATCGCGATGACGATCGTTCGGCCGTACTCCCCCCGACCGGTGTTGGCCACCGAACCACCCGGCAACTGCTGGGCGAGGAGTTGGACGCCGTAGCAGATGCCGAGGATCGGGATGCCGAGGTCGTAGATCGCCGGGTCGAGCGACGGGGCTCCGTCGACGTGCACCGAGGCCGGACCGCCCGAGAGGATGATGGCGACGGGCTTGCGCTCGGCGACCTCGTCCGCGGTGATCGTGTGCTGCACGATCTCGGAATACACGTTCGCCTCGCGAACGCGGCGGGCGATCAATTGGGCGTACTGCGCGCCGAAGTCGACAACAAGAACCGTGGCGTGGGGAGCGGAGGACAAGTCCCCGAGGCTACCGGGTGCTGGTCCGCCTCCGAATGGCGTTGAGATCCCACATCAGCGACAGAACCATCCCAGACGGGCCCAGAATCAGCGATTTGCTCATAAGAACCCGGCATGTGGGATGCGCGACAGGAGCGCATCGTCCCGTTGCCTCGAACGCCGAGCCGGCAGGCGCTACAAAAGGCTGAGGTCGAGGAGGCGTCGGATCATACGGGCGGTGGCGCCCCAGATCGTGTCGTCGTCCACCTCGAAGAACCACACCGGGAACGTGCCGTCCGTGAACGGCCAGATCTCCTCGCGGTAGCAGTCCGCGTGGATCAGTTCGGTCAGCGACACGGAGAAGATCCGGTCGACCTCGATCGGATTCGCTCGCAGGGATGGGAGCAACGACACCATGTCGTCGACCACACCGACCA
>JANPAO010000027.1:0-1742 GCA_031429955.1 Phenylobacterium sp.
CGCAAATCTCGGCGGACACTGGAGATACCGACGGTTTTCCGGGTGTTTGCAATAACCTGAGCCCATCTGCTCTGTTTGCCCGTTGTAGAGTCGAGGCGATCCGGATAAGGGATGGCGGCTGATATAGTGAATCGGGCGATCAAGCTCGTCAGCCTCAACAGCTCAGAACAAGAGAAGACATGGACGATAAGTCAGAAGTTATCGAAATGACCGCGGACATTGTTTCCGCCTACGTTGGTAACAACTCCGTCTCGGCGAATGACCTGCCGGGTCTGATCCAGAGCGTTCACCGCGCGTTGGCCAGCGTTTCGTCGGGCACCGAAACTGTCGAAGTGGCACCGAAGGAACCGGCCGTGCCGATCCGCCGGTCGATCACCCCTGACTTCCTGATCTGCCTCGAAGATGGCCGCAAGTTCAAGTCTCTGAAGCGACACCTGCGGACCAAGTACAATATGAGTCCTGAAGAATACCGCGCTAAGTGGGGCCTGGCGAAAGACTATCCGATGGTCGCGCCCAACTACGCCAAGGCGCGTTCGGACCTGGCCAAGCAGATGGGCCTGGGCCAAGGCGGCCGCCAGGCGCCGCGCAAGCGCAAGTAGGGCAGGGCCTCCGGTCCGACCGCAAATTCATTGATGAAACGCCCGCCGCAACCGGCGGGCGTTTTGTTGTCTAAGTCTCCGCTCACCCTGAATTCTTGGCCCTGGCCATGATTTCGCCTTGCCGCCGATTCGCGGCTTGGGCCATAAGTGATTCGTCGCGATTCCAAGGGGTTGTTAAGGAATCTGAATATGGGGGCTCAGATCGGATCTTCGGCGGCGGCCGCTCGTGCGCATGAGGAGATCTACGCCTACTGGGCGAGTCTCCGCCAGGGCACCCAGCTGCCGGGGCGTAGCGACATCGCGCCCGATGGCTTCAAGCGCCTGCTGCCCGCTGTCAGCCTCATCGACGTGCGACGTGATCCCATGGCGTTCCGTCAGCGCCTCGCTGGCACCGGCCTCTACAGTGTCTACGGACGTGAAATCACCGGCCGGGCGCTCGATGATGTCTACAACAGCGCCGCCGCCGACTACTGGCGCCGGGAACTCGGCAAGGTGGTCGAGAGCCGGCGGCCGGCTGTCGGCGTCCACAGCATGGCCTGGCGGGGCGCCTCGCACATGTCCATCCTCTGGCTGCGCCTGCCGCTCGCCACCAATGGCGTCGATGTGGACATGATCCTTGGCTATGACGCGGTGGTCGGGATCTCGGGCCAAGCGTCGGCCCATAGCGGCATCCGCGCGGCCTAATTCAGGGCCGCCGCGTCCCGGCGTATGCGACTGACCATCGAGGCCAGGCCATTGGACCTCTGGGCCGACAGATGCCCGCTTAAGCCCAACTTGTTGAAGGCTGCGGTGGCGTCGGACGCCAGGATCGCCGTCGCCGACTTCCCCGAATAGAGTCGCAGTAACACCGCAATCAGCCCGCGCACGATGTGGGCGTCGGAGTCACCACGGAGCCGGAGGGTGCCATCGGCCTGGGGCTCGGTGACCAGCCAGACCTGACTGGCGCAGCCGCGAACCTTGTTGGCCTCGTTTCGCTCGCCATCGCTCAGGGGGTCCAGTTCCCGGCCCAAGTCGATCACATAGCGATAGCGTTCCTCCCAGTCCCCCAGGAGTTCAAACTCTGCGGCCAATTCACTCAGGTCGTCGTCGATGGTACGCATGCTGCGGGCGACTTAAGCGGCCCAGCGTCCCGGCGCAACCGGG
>JANPAO010000028.1:0-6137 GCA_031429955.1 Phenylobacterium sp.
TGTTTGGCCGCGAGCCCGCGCCGGGTGAAACGGTCTGCGACCTGGGCGCGGCACCCGGCGGCTGGAGCTACAGCGCCGCGAAACGCGGCGCGCGCGTCCTCGCGATCGACAACGGCCCGCTGAAGGGCGGCGCGCTCAACCACCCGCAGATCGAGCATCGGACGGACGACGCGTTTCATTTCAACTTCGAGGCCGGCACCACCTTTGACCGGGCCGTCCGGCGCGGAACCCTGGTTCCCCCCGATGAAGACCAGTGCGCCGACCTGTTCGAGATCACCCAGGAGACCCTGGAAGCGGCGGGCTTTGGCGCCTACGAGGTCTCCAACCATGCCAAGGGCACAGCCACCCGCTCCCGTCACAACCTGGTCTATTGGCGCGGCCAGGACTATGTCGGTGCCGGTCCCGGTGCCCACGGTCGCCTGACCCTGGATGGCGCAAGGACAGCCACCTTCGCCGCCTCCAGACCCGCCGACTACATGGCCAGGATCTCTGAAACCGGTCTGGCCTGGACGACGCGGGAGATCCTCACCCCGGTGCAGGTCGCGCAGGAACGTCTGCTGGCGGGCCTGCGGACCGATGAGGGCGTGGCCTATGGCGACCTGAGCGCCCTGGGTCTGACCAGCGACTCTCCTGAGGTTCGGCACCTTATTTCTGAGGGCTTGATCGATCCGGACGCCCCGACCCTGAAGGCCACCAAGGCGGGGCGACTGGTGCTCAACTGGCTGACCTCGCGGCTGGCCCTGGCTTGAGGCTTGCCATCCTGGCTGCGACCGGCGAAGCCTTGTCCATGTCCCCGCGCCCGCCACCACCTGCTCTGTCGCCAGCCCCCTTGGCGCCGGGCCTCTATCTGGTGGCCACCCCCATCGGCAACCTGCGGGACATCACCCTTCGCGCCCTGGATGTCCTGGCCGCCGCCGACCTGGTGTTGGCGGAGGACACGCGGGTGGCGGGCAAGCTGCTGGCCGCCTATGGCCTCTCCAAGAAGCTGGAACGTTATGACGAGCACTCCGCCGACCGGGCCGGCCCCAAGGCCTTGGAACTCCTGAGCCAGGGGGGTCGGGTGGCCCTGGTGTCGGACGCCGGCACGCCCCTGGTGTCGGATCCCGGTTACCGTCTGGCCCGGGAGGCCATGGCCCTGGACCTGCCAGTCTTCCCGATCCCCGGGGCCTCAGCCCTGCTGGCCGGCCTCACCGTGGCAGGCCTGCCCACCGACCGCTTCCTGTTTGCCGGCTTTCCACCCCCCAAGAGTAGCGCGCGGCGAAGCTTCTTCGAGGAACTGGCAGGCTTACGGGCCACCCTGGTGTTCTTTGAGGGCGGCTCGCGGGTGGCTGCCAGCCTGGCCGACATGGCGGCGACCTTCGGTCCCCGCGAGGCCGCCGTCGCCCGCGAACTGACCAAGCTCTATGAGACCGTGACTCGGGCTCCCCTGGATCAACTGGCGGCGGACAAGCGGTTTGCGGCTCCCAAGGGGGAGTTCGTCATCGTGGTGGGACCCGGTCGGCAGGAGGCCGCCACGGCGGCCGATGTCGACACCGCCCTGCTCCAGGCCCTGGAACACCTGGGCACCGCTGACGCCGCCGGCGAGGTGGCCAAGGCCCTGGGTCTGCCCAGGCGCGACCTCTATAGGCGGGCCATGGCGCTGAAGGCTCAGCGACCGTGAGCCAGGCCCGCCAGGCGCGTGGCACTGCGGCCCGCCTGGCGGGACGCCGGGCCGAGATCTGGGCCGCAGCCTGGCTGATGCTCAAGGGCTATCGCATCCTGGGCTTTCGACTGAAAACCCCCCAGGCGGAGATCGACCTGCTGGCCCTGCGCGGCAAGGTGCTGGCAGTAGTGGAGGTCAAGCAAAGGGCCTCCCTGCTGGCGGCCCTGGAGGCTGTGAGCCCCGATCAGCGGGCCCGCCTGCGTAGCGCCGCCGCCACCCTGGCCGCCCGCCGCCCAGCCCTGCAACACACCTCGGTTCGGCTGGACCTGATGGCCATGGCCCCGGGCCGCTGGCCGGCGCACCGACCCGATGCCTGGCACGGCACCTAAAAGCTGGCGCATCGCGGCGTCGGGACCTATCTGACCCCCATAGCTGTTGAGGAACTGGTCCATGTCTTTGAAGGTCGCCGTTCAGATGGACCCCCTGGAGGGGATCAATATCGCCGGCGATACGACCTTCCTGATGATGCTCTCGGCCCAGGCCCGCGGTCATAGCCTGTGGGTCTATACCCCTGAGCGCATGGCCCTGGAGAGCGGAACCCTCACCGCGCGGGGCCGGTCGGTGACCGTGCAGCCGGTACAGGGCGATCACGCCAAGTTTGGTCCCTGGGAAACCCGCGACCTATCGGAGTTCGATGTGGTCCTGCTGCGCCAGGATCCGCCGTTCGACATGGCCTATATCACCTCGACCCACTTCCTGGACGCCATCCACCCCGGCACCCTGGTGGTGAACAATCCCACCGAGGTCCGCAACGCCCCGGAAAAGCTGTTCGTCACCACCTTCCCCGGCGTTCAGCCCCCGACCCTGATCACCTCGGATATCGAAGCGATCTATGACTTCCGCGCCCGCCAGGGCGACCTGGTGCTTAAGCCCCTGAACGGCAACGGTGGCTCGGGGGTGGCCCGGCTGCTGGCCGACGACCCCAACCTCGACGCCCTGATGGACCTGCACCGGATGATTAGCCGCGAGCCGGTGATCGCCCAGAAGTTCATCCCCGCCGTCACCAAGGGCGACAAGCGCATCCTGCTGGTGGACGGCGACCCGGTGGGGGCCATCAACCGGGTGCCCAGCGCCGGCCAGATCCGCTCCAACCTGGCGGTCGGGGGGCGGGCCGAGGCCGTGGAGCTTTCGGCGCGCGATCAGGAGCTTTGCGCCATAATCGGCCCGGAGCTGAAGCGTCGAGGCCTGATGTTCGTCGGCATCGATGTGATCGGCGACTTCCTTACCGAGATCAATGTCACCTCGCCGACTGGGGCCGTGGCTCTGAAATCCTTTACCGGCATTGATGCTACCGAGGTGATGTGGGCCCGGGTAGAGGCCTTGCGCGCCGCGCGATAGGTACCAGAACGGTATCAGTTCATTCTTTGTTCTTGATCGCGGCGACGGCCTGTGCTGGGTTGTGGATGAAACCGAAGCCATCCTGAGGTGAAAGCCATGGCCGCGAGGGTCGTCACCGTGGCCTTTCAAGGGGTCGAGGCGCGGCGGGTCGATGTCGAGGTGCAGCTGACCGGCGGCGAACAGAAGTTCATGCTGGTGGGTCTGGGCGACAAGGCGGTGGCCGAGAGCCGGGAACGGGTGCGGGCCGCCTTCTCTGGGCTTGGCCTGGCCATGCCCGGGCGGCGGATCATCGTCAACCTGGCCCCCGCCGACCTCCCCAAGGAGGGCAGCCACTATGACCTGCCCATCGCCCTGGCGGTGATGGCCTCCATGGGGGTGATCGCCCCTGACGCCCTGACCGGGTGGGCGGCCATGGGAGAATTGTCCCTCGATGGGCGGATCGTGCAGGTGGCCGGCGCCCTGCCGGCAGCTGTGGCGGTGGGGGCTATGGAGCTTGGCCTGATCTGCCCTGAGGCCAGCGGGCCGGAGGCGGCCTGGGCCGGCGAGACGCCGATCCTGGCCGCGCCGTCCCTGATCGCCCTGGTCAATCATTTTCGGGGCACCCAGATGTTGGCCGCCCCCCGCCCCGGTCCCATGCGCAGCGGCGAGCAGGTGCCCGACCTGCGGGACGTCAAGGGCCAGGAGAATGCCAAGCGCGCCCTGGAGATTGCCGCAGCCGGTGGCCATAACCTGGCCTTCACCGGGCCCCCAGGCTCGGGCAAGTCAATGATGGCGGCCCGTTTGCCAGGTCTGCTGCCACCTTTGACGCCGGCTGAACTGCTGGAAACCTCAATGATCCACTCGGTGGCAGGCCTGATCGCGCGGGGGGAGCTGACGCGGGCGCGACCCTTTCGCACGCCCCACCATTCGGCCACCATGGCCGCCCTGACCGGGGGCGGGATCCGCATCAAGCCCGGCGAGGTCTCCCTGGCCCACAACGGCGTGCTGTTTCTCGACGAACTGCCGGAGTTCTCATCCCAGGCCCTCGACAGCCTGAGGCAGCCCCTGGAGACCGGCGAGGTGGTGGTGGCGCGGGCCAATGCCCATGTCCGCTATCCGGCGCGGTTCCAATTGGTGGCGGCCCAAAATCCCTGCAAGTGCGGTCACGGGGGCCCAGGCAAAGGGGCCTGCGGCCGCGCGCCTCGGTGCCAGAGCGACTATCAGATGAAGGTGTCAGGGCCGCTGCTGGACCGGATTGACCTACAGATCGAGGTGCCCCCGGTCTCAGCCGCCGATCTGGCCCTGCCGGCCCCGGCGGAGGGCACGGCCCAGTCCGCTGCCCGGGTGGCCCAGGCCCGTGACCTGGCCGCCGAGCGCGCGGCCAAATCGGGCCATGACCGGGCGGCACCGATCAATGCCAGGGCCGAGGGCGAGTGGCTGGAAACCATCGCCGACCTGGACCCGCCGGGTCGGGCCCTGCTGTCAAAGGCCGCCGAGGCCAATGGTCTCACCGCCCGCGGCTGGACCCGCACCCTGCGCCTGGCCCGCACCATTGCCGATCTTGAGGGTGCTGGTGCCGTCCGACGGGTTCATCTGGCCGAGGCTCTGATCTACCGGCGGGTGGGTGGACTCAGATCGCCTTGACCGCCCGTTAAGCGGTGATCGCCTAGGCTCACCCCATGCATGACCGGTCTGCAACCCCAACCCGCGACACCCATGATGCTCGGGTCAGCGCCGAGCACCTGGCCTCCCTCAGCCATGAGTTCCGCACCCCGCTGAACGGGGTCCTGGGGATGACCCGTCTGCTGGAGGGCACCGGCCTGACCGCCGAACAGCGGGCCTATGTGGCGGCCCTGAGGGAGTCGGGCGAGCACCTGCTGGCGTTGGTGAACGACGTCCTGGACTTCGCCAAGCTGGGCGCTGACAAGATCGACCTGCACCCTTCCACCATGGACATTGAGGGCCTGCTGCGGTCGGTGAGCGAGCTGCTCTCGCCGCGCGCCCAGGAAAAGGGGCTGGAGATCGCCTGGGCCGCGCCGGCCGGGATCGGCCAGGCCCTGGCTGACGAGGGTCGCCTGCGGCAGATCCTGCTGAACTTTGCTGGAAATGCCGTGAAGTTCACCAAGACCGGCGGGGTCCTGCTGAGCGTCAGCGAAGAGCCCGGCGACCGCCTGCGCTTCAGCGTTTCCGACACCGGCCCCGGCGTCTCGGCCGCCGCACGGGACAGGATCTTCGAGGCCTTCGCCCAGGCCGATCCCACCTATGATGGCCTCCAACTCGGGGGCGCGGGTCTTGGCCTGGCCATCGCGCGCAAGCTGGCCGGCGCCATGGAGGGCGAGGTCGGGGTCGATGACGCGCCGGGCGGCGGTGCGATCTTCTGGCTCGAGGCATTGTTCCCGCGCCTGAGCGGTGCGGTCGAGGGTGCCCTGGTCGGACGCACCGTCGGGATCCTGTCGCCCAATGCCGTGGTGGCCGAATCGGCCCGTCGGCAGATCGACGCAGCCGGTGGCGTGGCGGTGGCTGGCAACGATCGTCGGGCCGAGGTTCTGCTGGTGGACCACGCCCTGGCCCCCAGTTGCCCGCCAGATTCCCGCCCGGCCATCATTCTGCTGCCCCCCGATCAAAGGGCGCGGATCGACAGCTATCGGGCCCTGGGCTTTGCCGGCTACCTGATCAAGCCCCTGCGCCGCGCCTCGGTGGCCGAGCGGGTCCTGGCGGTCCTCAACGTCGAGCCCAACCAGGCTGAAGGCCCCGAAGACGAGCGCGTCGCCCCGGCCATCGCCCAGGGGGTTCGCGTCCTGCTGGTTGAGGACAATGCCATCAATGCCCTGCTGGCGCGAACCCTGCTGTCGCGGGAGGGCTGCAAGGTTGACCATGCCAGCGGCGGCGAAGAGGCCTTGGCGGCACTGAAAATCGGCCGCTACGACCTGATCCTGATGGATATGCGCATGCCCGGGATGTCGGGCCTGGAGGCCACCCGCACCCTGCGGTCTGCGGGCCTCGACACCCCCATTGTGGCCCTGACCGCCAACGCCTTCGAAGACGACCGCCATGCCTGCCTGGATGCTGGCATGAACGACTTCCTGGTCAAACCCCTGGCGCCGGACGCCCTGCGGGG
>JANPAO010000029.1:0-3327 GCA_031429955.1 Phenylobacterium sp.
CGCGCGGGTTAGGCCGGGGCGATGCTGCTGCAAGACGCCTATGACGCCAGGGTCGCTGAGGGCCTGATCTCGCCAGACCCGGCCCAGGTCCCTGGACTTGCCGCCCTGGCCCGTCTTCAGCGGGACCTGGTCTCCAGCGAGCCGTCGCGCCTGAGGGCCCTGCTCCGCAAGCCCGAGGCCCAGCAGGGGGTCTATCTCTGGGGGCCGGTGGGGCGGGGCAAGTCCATGCTGATGGACCTGTTCTTCGAGACCACCCCCATCGCGCGCAAGCGCCGGACCCATTTCCATGTGTTCATGGGCGAGATCCACCGTCTGATCGGCCAATGGCGCTGGGGTGACCCCGCCCAGCGCAAGGCCACCTTTGGCCAGCACCGCGGCGATGACCCCATCCCCCCCGTGGCTGACGTTGTGGCCCAAGGCGCGCGGCTGCTGTGCTTTGACGAGTTCCAGGTCACCGACATCGCCGATGCCATGATCCTGGGCCGGCTGTTCGAGGCCCTGCTGGCGCGTGGCGTGACCCTGGTGGCCACCTCCAACCGGGTGCCTGATGGGCTCTACAAGGACGGCATCAACCGCCAACTCTTCCTGCCCTTCATCGCCATGATCAAGAGCCGCCTGGAGGTGGTGAGTGTGGCCGGCGGGCATGACTATCGGCTGGACCGGTTGCGGGCGGCGGGAACCTGGTTCTCCCCCGACGACCCCGACAACCAGCGCAGTTTCGCGGCTCTCTGGCGCGACATGCTGGGCGGTGAATCCGAGATCGGCGAGACCCTGGAGGTGCTGGGCCGCAAGGTTCACCTGCCCCACGCCGCCGGTGGGCTGGTGCGGGCCTCCTTCATCAGCCTGTGTTCCGTGGCCCTGGGCCCCAACGATTATGTCGCCCTGGCTAACCGCTTCCACACGGTCTTCCTGGAGGACGTGCCCAAGCTCACCGCCAACCGGCGCGAGGAGGCCCGCCGCTTCGTCATCCTGATCGATGCCCTCTATGAGGCCCATGCGCGGCTGATCGTCCTGGCGCAAGCCGACCCCATGGCCCTCTATCCAGCGGGCGATGGGGCCTTCGAGTTCGAACGCACGGCGTCACGGCTGCAGGAGATGCGCTCAGCCGACTGGCTTGCGGAGCACGACTGAGGCCTACTTGGACACTCTCAGCCCCGCCTCTTTGAAGACCTCTTGAAGTCCCGGGGCGTCGAAAAAGCCAGAAATATTGGTCATGGACTTACCCACGGAGGGGTCACCCATCAGTCCGCGCATGGCCACTTGGCCCAGTACGCTGAATGCAGGTTCAATAGCATTGGTGCCTTCGTACTTAAGCGCTCGAGTTAACTCTGTGCGACAGTCTGAGAGCAATAGACGATTGTAGAGCGCGCCCAGTTTCATGTCGCCCTCGGCGCGTTTCTCGCTTGTTATATTGGCAAAGGCTTGGACATCAGGGTGAAGTGAGATGGCCGAAAAGATCCAGAAAACCAGCAGCTTTTGATCTGACGGGCTGGTCTTTGACACGAGACACTTGGCAAGATCATCGGTGTAGACGCCGGCGCGCGCAGGCTCGCCCATTGCCAGCAGGGCCAAGATTGAAATCACGATCAAACGGCGCATGACGTTTCCCTCCCTTGCTGACGTGACCGCTATGGCCAGAGTCATTTGCAACCTGAGACGACTTCGAGCGGGATCGCAATCTGAAAATGTGGAAGCCTAGCTCTGCAAACTTTCCACCAGATCCCGGGCGAAGGGCCGCAGGGCTCCCAGTTCGCGCACCACCAGTGTCAGGTCGCGGATCGCCCACTCGTCCTCCAGCTCAATCACAGCCAGGGGCGTGGCCTTGGCGACACGGGCAGCCGTGGACTGAGGCACGACCCCGATCCCGACGCCGGCCTCCACCAGCCGGCAGACGGCGTCAAAGCTGCGCAGTTGAACCCGTAGATTGAGGGTGGCCCCCAGGCGTGCGGCCTTGTCGGCCAGGAAGCGTTGCAGGGCGCTGGTGCGCTCCAGGCCAACCAGATCAAAGGCCAGCACCTCGGCAAAGGCGACGCGCGATCGCGGGGCAAGGGGGTGATCGCGCTGTGCCACCACCACGAACCGATCCGACCGAAAGGGGAAGGTCTCCAGCCCGCCGACATCCACCGTGCCCGCCACGATGCCGATGTCACCCACCCCCTCGGCGATCAGGGCGACGATCTCATCAGAGAGCCGTTCCTCCAGGTCGACCCGGACCTTGGGATTGGCCGCCAGGAACCGCCCCAGGGCCTCAGGCAGAAACTCCGTCGAGGCATTGGTATTGGCCAGCAGCCGGACCTCGCCGGTGACGCCGCCGGCATAGGCCCCCAGGTCTTCCCTCAGGCGGGCGCTCTGTTCCAGCATCAGCCGGGCGTGCTTCAGCAGGGTCTGGCCAGCCGGCGTTGGCACCACCCCTTGGCGGCTGCGGGTCAGCAAGGTGGCACCAATGGTCTCTTCCATCCGCCGCACCCGGGTCGAAGCCGCCGCCAGGGCCAGGCGGCTGCGGGCCGCGCCATGGGTGATGGAGCCCGCCTCAGCGACATCGCAAAAGAGCCGAAGGTCGATCAGATCAAAGCGCATCATTCGTCTTTCGCGAAGGATGGCTGCATGTATGACAGATTGTCCGGCGGGGAAAAGCCGCTCATCCTTCGGACATAGCGAAGCCTTGGGGCTTCGATGCGAGACCAAGGTGAGCCTTGAGCGATGGCCAGTCAGCTTCCGCAGCGGCAGGATCGGTTCTGCAGACTCGCCGTGCCGCCAGCAGGCGGCTTCGTTGACACCCAGCCCCCGGCGCTTAAAAGCGGAGCCGCTTCGTCCTTTCGGAAACAGTCATGACAGAGACCGCCCCAGGGCCCCGTGAACGCCCGCTGTCGCCGCACCTCCAGGTCTGGCGACCGCACGCCACCATGATGGGTTCGATCCTGCATCGGATCACCGGTTCGGCCCTCTATGTTGGGGCTCTGATCCTGGCGGGTTGGGCCCTGTCCCTGGCGGCGGGACCCGATGCCTATGGCACCTTCATGGCCCTGCTGGGCTCGCCCTTGGGCAAGCTTGTGATGTTTGGCCTGACCCTGTCGGTCTTCTATCACCTGGCCAAGGGTGTGCAGCACCTGTTCTGGGATGCCGGGACCGGCTTCAAGCTGGCCACCGCCAATATGGGGGCCATCGCCTGCTATGCCTTTGCCCTGGCGGCCACCTTGGCGGTCTGGGCCATCGCGGCCATGACCGGAGCCCTGTGATGGAAAACTATCGCACCCCCCTGCGCCGGGCCCGAGGCCTGGGTTCGGCCAAGCATGGCGTTGGCCACTGGATCGCCGAGCGGGTCACCTC
>JANPAO010000030.1:0-7933 GCA_031429955.1 Phenylobacterium sp.
GGGGCGCCGCGTGGTGCCATCGCCGTGGCCCATGAGATGTTGGACGCTGACCCCGGCGGCTATTGGGAGAGCCCCGAGTTGAGGGCGCGGATTGCCCGGCACTATCTGGAAACCTACGGTGTCGCGGTGGCACCCGAGCAGGTGATCCTGACCTGCGGTGCCTCGCCGGCCCTGGTGCTGGCTCTGGCCTCGACCTTCAACCCCGGAGATCGGGTGGCCCTGGCGCGCCCCGGCTATGTCGCCTATCGCAACACGCTCAAGGCCTTGCACATGGTGCCTGTGGAGATCGCCTGTGGGCCGGAGAGCCGGTTCCAACTGACGGCGGCGCACCTGGCAGCTCTGGACCCGCCGCCGGCCGGTGTGATTGTCGCAAGCCCAGCCAACCCCACCGGGACGATCATAGAACCCAGCGAGTTGGCGGCCATCGCCGAGGTTTGCGCCGCACGCGGGATCCGGATCGTCTCAGACGAAATCTATCATGGCCTGAGCTATGTCGGCCCGGCACGGTCGATGCTGGAGTTTGAATCCCAAACCCTGGTGGTGAACAGCTTCTCCAAGTATTTTAGCATGGTGGGCTGGCGTCTTGGCTGGCTCTTGGTGCCGGAAGGCGACCTTGCCCGCGCGCGCGCCTATATCGGAAACCTGTTCCTGACAGCACCGTCACTCAGCCAGCACGTGGCGCTGGCTGCCATGGATGAGCGGGAGGAACTGGAGGGCAATGTGGCGGTCTATCGCGCCAACCGTGACCTGCTGCTGGCCGCACTGCCTCAGATGGGCCTGACCTCCATCGCGCCGCCGGATGGGGCCTTCTACATCTATGCCGATGTTGGGCACCTGACCGAGGACAGCCTGGCGTTCTGTAGAACCCTGCTGGAGGAGACCGGCGTGGCGACCGCCCCCGGCCTGGACTTTGATCCGGTGGAGGGCGGTCACTTCATCCGCATGAGCTTTGCGGTCTCCACCCCAGAGATCCAGACGGCCATTGGCCGTCTGGTCCCTTGGTTCGCGGCGCGGACCGCCAGCTAGGCAGGGTCCTTCGCGCGGCGCGGCATCAGGCCGAGCACGGCCCCGGCCACCAGGTAGCTGACCAGCTGGTAGCCCATATTGATCGCCACCAGATTCAGACCCATAGCCATATAGATGTACTCAATGGCCATGGTGGTGAAGTTGAAGAAGAACCAGACCGCCAGGGCCGAGGTGACGGCCGCCATCGACTTGACACCCAGCCGGTCGAGAACCCAACCCAGCCCGACCACCAGGATCAGGGTGTTGATCACCCCCAGGCTCTGGCTGAGCGCCATATTGCCGGGATCGGGTGCCCGTCCCAGAGAGGCGGTGTAGGCGGTGGTCCATGCGTCGCGGAAGGCAAATCCGTACCAAAGAAATCCGAGAGCTTCCAAGAGAACAACGGCGACGAGGACGGCGACCCAGTTGATGTTCTTGAACATTTGTTTCTTCCCTTACAGCGGCCAAGCTCTCACGGCCTGACCTGACCTAGGGGCACTTTGAACCAATTTGGCCAAAAGGCGAGATCGTCGCGCGCGATCGGCTTGGGGAAACCCGGCCCGGCGCCCTATAAGCCGCTTCTCCCCATTTCGAGTCCGCCCATGTCCCGTATCCTGATCACCTCGGCCTTGCCCTACATCAATGGGATCAAGCATCTGGGGAACCTGGCGGGGTCCATGCTGCCGGCCGACGTCTATGCGCGGTTCCAGCGGGCGCGGGGGCGGGAGACGCTCTACATCTGCGCCACCGACGAGCATGGCACACCGGCAGAGCTGGGGGCCGCAGCCCTGGGCCAGGATGTGCGGACCTATTGCGACGAACAGCACCAGATCCAACGCGACCTCTATGCCGGGTTCGGGATCAGCTTTGACCACTTCGGGCGTTCGTCCTCGCCGCAGAACCGGACCCTGACCCAAAGGTTCGCGCGGCAGCTTTGGGAGGCGGGCTTCATCGAGGGTCGGGTGACCCAGCAGGTCTATTCCAACGCCGACAAGCGCTTCCTGCCCGACCGTTATGTGGTGGGGACCTGTCCCCACTGCGGCTATGACGCAGCCCGAGGCGACCAGTGCGACAACTGCACCCGCCAGCTCGACCCCATCGACCTGATCGCCCCCCGCTCCACCGTTTCGGGCTCCGAAGACATCGAGATCCGTGACTCGTTGCATCTGTTCCTGAAACAGACGGCCTTTGACGGGAAGCTGCGCGACTGGATCACAGCCAAGAAGGGCCAATGGCCGGTCTTAGTCACCTCCACGGCGCTGAAATGGCTGGACGAGGGGCTGCAGGACCGCGGCATTACCCGGGACCTGGAATGGGGCGTGCCGGTAAATGCGGCCGACTGGGGCCCCAACCCGGCGGGCGAGCGCCCTGACGTGGCAGGCTTGGCGGGTAAGGTATTCTATGTCTGGTTCGATGCGCCCATCGAATACATCTCCGCCACCTGGGAATGGTCCGCCGCCAAGCCAGGTGCTGACCCGGCCAGCGAGGCGGAGTACGAAAGCTGGTGGCGCGGCCCTGCCGCTGCCGACGTCAGCTATGTGGAGTTCATGGGCAAGGACAATGTGCCCTTCCACACGGTGGGCTTCCCCTGCACCCTGTTTGGGGCCAACGAAACCCAGGCACCCGATGGCTCCTGGCGGCCGTCTTCCAACGCGCCGTGGAAGCTGGTGGATACCCTGAAGGGCTTCAACTGGCTCAACTATTACGGCGGCCGGTTCTCCACGACCCATCAGCGGGGCGTGTTCATCGACGCCGCCCTGGAGATCCTACCCGCCGACTATTGGCGCTGGTGGATCGTGGCCAATGCCCCGGAAAGCAGCGACACCATGTTCACCTGGGAGCAGTTCCAACTGCAGGTGAACGCCGACCTGGCTGATGTGCTGGGCAACTTCGTCAACCGCATCCTGAAGTTCACCGAGACCCGCTTTAACGGTGTGGTCCCCGGCGGCGGCGAGGCCGGCCCGCTGGAGCTCAAGCTCCATGCAGATGTCACGGCCAAGCTCGCCGAGCTGAACGAGCAGATGGAGGCCATCGACTTCCGCAAGGCCACCCAGGCCCTGCGGCAGCTCTGGGTGCTGGGCAACCAGTACCTAACCGAGGCTGCCCCCTGGACGGCCATCAAGACCGATCCGGTCCGTGCGGCTGTGGCGGTGCGCACAGGCCTGAACCTGGTGGCCCTGTTTGCCAAGGTCTCCGAGCCCTTCATCCCCTTCGCTGCGGCCAAGATCGCCGCCGGGGTGGGCGAGCCATATCCCGGTGCCTGGCCGACAGGGGAGGGCGCGGCCTTGCTTGATCTCCTACCGGTCGGTCGGGCGGTGGCGGCACCCGAGGTGCTGTTCAAGAAGATCGAAAACGACCAGGTCGCCGCCTGGCTGGAACGGTTCGGCGGGCCTGAGCCTGTCGAAGCCTAGCGAAACCACCGCATCCGATAGGCGTTCATGGCCGTCTCGCCGAGGCGGTCCAGCAGCTGATAGTTGACGAAGGCACCCACGGGCGCGCCGATCACCGGGATCAGTTGGGCCAGCTTGGCCAGGTCGATATAGTCGCGGTACTCCTGTTGAAACCGCCGCCAGTCGAGGCTTTCGAGGCCGCCCTCGGCCAGGGCCTGGGCGCTGTCCCAGTCGGCCAGGGCCGCGTAGGCTGCCGGTCGCCGCGCGGCGCTTGAGAAGGCCAGGCTGAAGATCCGCAGGATGTAGACCCGCTCGGCCAAATCTTCGCCCGCGTGGCCATAGATCGCGGCCAAATCGAACAGCAGCTTGATCTTCAGCCCGATCAGCACAGGAAAATCAGCAGCGGCCAGCAGCAGACCCCCGGCACCCACAACACCTCCCTCGGCTGTGGCCGTGGTGCGCCAGGCCATGATCTTGTCGCGGGCCTTGGCTTCCCGCTCGCGCAGGGTGGCGCCGTGCAGCGGCGGCGGGGTGGTGATATCGGCACCCGTAAGCATGACGCGGGTCATCTGCTCAATGCCCGCGGTGATGGCCGCGTGGACCTTCTCGGGGATCAGGGCGTTGATCTTGCCCTGGACCTTGCCTGCTGCGGTGTCGAATAGGCCAGGGGCTTTGAGCACCTTGGTCCGCCAGGCGGCCATCTCGGCCAGGACCTGGGCGTCGTAGGCGATGTCGGAAATCTCGCTCATGGGTTTGGCTCGGGGGAGGGAGGGTCAGTTTATCGAGCTTTCGTCCGGCTTGCCCATCTAAAGCGCTCGCTTCCAGTGCCCGGCCTCGCCATAAATTCCGCTTTCAACGGCGCGCCTGACGCCGGTCATTTGCTTTGTGAGGAAACCCCATTGCGCAATCTGTTCAGTGTTGAAGGCAAGGTCGTTCTGGTCACCGGCGGCAGCCGTGGCATCGGCGAGATGATCGCCCGCGGCTATGTGGAGAACGGAGCCAAGGTCTATATCTCATCGCGCAAGGCCGAGGTCTGCGACCGGGTTGCCGAGGAGCTGTCGGAGTTGGGGACCTGCATCTCCTTGCCCTTCGACCTGGGCTCCATGGCCGGGATCGAGGGTCTGGCCGCCGCCATCGCCGAGCGTGAGAGCCGGCTGGATGTGCTGGTCAACAATGCCGGGGCCACCTGGGGCGCGCCCATAGACGAGTTTCCAGAGAGCGGATGGGACAAGGTGGTGGATCTCAACACCAAGTCGGTCTTCTTCCTGACCCAGAAGCTGCTGCCGCAACTTCGCGCCGCTGCCACCCATGAGAACCCGGCCCGAGTGATCAACATCGCCTCGGTCAACGGGATCGAACCCCCGACCCTGGAGACCTATTCCTATTCCACCTCAAAGGCCGGCTGCATCATGCTGACCCGCCATCTGGCCAAGCGCCTGGCGCCGGAGCACATCTGCGTCAATGCCATCGCGCCGGGGCCCTTCCCCAGCCAGATGATGGCCGCGACCCTGGCCAGGGCCGGTGATGCCATTGCCAAGTCCAATCCCAGGGGTCGGATCGGCACGCCGGAGGATATCGCCGGCGTGGCCATCTTCCTCTCCTCGCGGGCCAGCGCCTACACCACCGGAACTGTGGTGCCCTGCGACGGCGGTTCGGCCGAATTCTAGGCTTGGTCGCCCGTCGGAACCGCCCTATCAGGGTCGGCATGGCGGGCGGGTGGCTGATCGGTGTGATGGTGCAGGCTCCGGAGGAGAAGGCCTTCCTGCGCCACTATTTCGCGGTTGGTCACGAGGATCGCGCCAAGGCCGAATGGACCGGCGTGGACCATGCGCTGAAGGTCGGCATCGTCGCCTCCAGCCCGGTGTCGGGCCTCGAGCCCGTCCAGGCCATCAGCCAGGTTCCCGCCAGCCTTATGAAGACGCTGGGCCTTGCCGACGGTCAGGTTCGCGCCCTGGGCTGGAAGTATCCTCGGCGCTGGATCATTCCGCACTTGGTGATCTAGCCAGGATGGCGCGGGCGGCGGTGACACCTGTGGCAAAGCAGGCCTGTAAGAGATAGCCGCCGGTGGGAGCCTCCCAATCCAGCATCTCCCCGACCACATAGACGCCCGGTCGGGCCTTCAGCATCAGGCCCTCGTCCACGGCGTCCAAGCACACCCCACCGGCCGTGGAGATGGCGCGGGCCAGGCCCTGGGTTCCGGTCAGGCGGATGGGTGCACGCTTGATGGCGGTGGCCAGGTCCTTTGGCAGGGAGACGCCATGGGCCTCCCGCAGCAGATTGATTTCCAGGGGTGAGAGATTGGCGGCCTTTCGCAGGAAGGTGGCGAGCGACTGGCTACCTCGGGGCCGATCCAGGCGAGCAGCAAGCTGCCGGTGCGACAGGTCAGGTCTCAGGTCGATCTCAATGGTGGCATGGCCGGTTGCGGAGATCGCCTCCCGAAGATCAGCCGAAAGGGCATAGATCGCGCCGCCCTCCAGGCCATAGTCCGCCACGACCGCCTCGCCACGCAGGGAGCGGCGACCATGGGACAGGGCGATGGCCTTCAGGGGCTGGCCGGCGAACCGCTGCCGGAACAGGGGGCTCCAATCGACGGCGAAACCGCCATTGGCCGGCTCGAAGGGGGCGAGGGCGACGCCCTGCGCCGCGAGGATGTTGGCCCAGGTGCCGTCCGAGCCGAGTTTGGCCCAGCTCGCGCCGCCTAGCGCCAGGACCGTGACATCCGGCCTCGCGGTTTCACCACTGCCGAACATCAGGTCTCCGGCGGGGTTCCAGCCCTGCCAGGCCATGCGCGTGCGGAACCTGACGCCCTGGCGGTCCAACCGCGCCAACCAGGCCCGGAGCAGCGGCGAGGCCTTAAGGTTCTTGGGGAATACCCTGCCACTGGACCCCACAAAGGTCGCTTGGCCCAGGTCTTCGGCCCAGGCTGTCAGGTCGGCAGGGGTGAAGGCCTCCAGCAGCGGTCGCAGGGACTTCGCGGTCGGTCCATAGCGGCCAACGAAGGCCCGGAAGTCCTCGGAATGGGTGAGATTCAGCCCGCCCCGGCCGGCCATCAGGAACTTCCGCCCCAGGCTCGGCATCTGGTCATAGACGGTGACCGACCGCCCCGCCGCGCTCAGCACCTCCGCGGCCATCAGCCCCGCTGGCCCCCCGCCGATCACCGCAATCGTCTGGTTCATGCCCAGCTGTTTAGCCGAGGCGGACCCCGCCGTCCGCAAACTGTCGCGTCAAAGTCGCCAGAGTGTGCGAAGGTGAGCCATGCAAACAGGGGCCCAGACATGAAACCGCCGACCAAGGGCCAGCCCCGGATCTATGCGCCGCCGACCCCCAAGGTCGCCCGCCTCAAGCCCGGCAAGGTCCTGACCGCGTCCGAAAAGGCCGCCTTCCTGGCTTCGAGACCCGACCTAAAGAGCTAGCCGCCGATCACGGCGATGAACCGCCGGCGGTCATGACCGTTCAGCTCAGGTTCAAGCGCGCCCAGGCATTGTTCGTCTCAAGGCCGGACGTCATTTCCCGTCCCTCAACGCGACGTCCGACCCCCGGCGCGCCAGGCTCCCTCCCGAGCTTGGCGCGCTGTTCTGCGTCCGGTTCGGCGGGACGGGTCTTATGGAACCTTTGGCCCCTTGTGAGCGCCGTGGACCTGCATCTCCTCAGGCGAGATGTCCAGGAAGGCGGGCATGGCGGCGTTGTAGGCTGGCATCTTTCCCAGGTCGATCACCACGCTACGGTGCCCTTCCCAGACCATATGCAGAGCGACATAGAGGATGATCGCCAGCCCGACATAGCCCAGCCAGCGGAACCGGTGCAGCAGCTTGGCGATCCAACTGGCGGCCACCCCCATCAGCGTGATGGAGATCAGCAATCCCGCCACCAGGACCTTGGGATGCTCGCGGGCGGCACCGGCCACGGCCAGGACGTTGTCGAGGCTCATCGTCAGGTCGGCCACCAGGATCTGGACCAGGGCGGCCCCGAGGGTCTTTGGCTTGGCGGCGTGTTTGGGATGGGCACCGATGGTGACGCCTGTGGCCTGCTCAAGGGCGAGTTCACCCTCGGCGAAGGCTTCGCGACCCTGCTCTGCCAGGTCGCGCCACATCTTCCAGCAGACCCACAACAGCAGGCAGCCGCCACCTAGAAGCAGGCCCACGACATTGAGCAGTTGCACCGTGATCAGCGCAAAGCCGATCAACATCACCACGGCACCAGCCAGGCCCAGGACAATGGCCTGTCGCCGCTGCTTTTCCGGAAGGCCCGCTGCGGCCAATCCCACCGCCACGGCATTGTCGCCGGCCAGGGCCAGGTCGATCATGATCACTTCAAGGAACGCGGTGATCGCGCCGGTCTGCAGGTCGGGGAGGTTCATAGCCATCCCCAACTAATGCGACGGCTCGGCTGCCAGGGCAAGCGCAGGTGAGCGATCCCGCCTGCGCTTGGCATGCCCCTAGTGGGCGTGGGCCGGCTCCTTGTGGTGGGCGTTATGACCGTGGTCATCGTGAGCCGCCGCATGGCCCTGATCGTCGTGCCCACCATGTCCGTGATCGGTT
>JANPAO010000031.1:0-1876 GCA_031429955.1 Phenylobacterium sp.
AGACGGCGCAGGGCACCGGGCCAGGCCAGCTTGCCGCCAATGCCCCGCATCACCTGAACCTTGACCTCGGCCTGGGCCGCTTCCGGGGCAAACAGCACGTTCTCGCGGCCGGCCGACAGCGCCATGACCTGCATCTGGCAGGCGCGCTCCAGATAGTACATGCCGGTCCAGCAGTCTGCGGCGCTCTCGCCCACCGAAAGGGTGCCGTGATTACGCAGCAACATTAGGGTCTTGTCGCCGATGTCGGCCACCAAGCGCTCCCGCTCGTCCAGATTCAGGGCGATGCCCTCATAGTCGTGATAGGCCAAGCGCGGCAGGACGATGCAGGCGTGCTGCGAGAGGGGAAGCAAGCCTTCCTTCTGGGCGGCAACGGCCACCCCCTGGTCGGAGTGCAGGTGCATGACGAACTTGGCGTCGTCGCGGGCGGCGTGGATCGCCGAATGGATCGTGAAGCCCGCCGGATTGATGAAATAGGGGGTGTCCTGGAGGATGTTTCCCTCCAGATCGATCTTCACCAGGGACGAGGCGGTCATCTCGCCAAAGTACATGCCGTAGGGGTTGATCAGGAACTGATGATCAGGCCCCGGAATGCGGGCCGAGATGTGGGTGTAGATCATGTCGTCCCACCCATGCAGGGCCACCAGCCGGTAGAGGGCGGCCAGATCGACGCGTGCTTCCCACTCCTCCGCGCTGACCTTGCCCTTCAGTGAGTTGACGCCTGCAAGCGAACCATCGGCCATGGCGGCCTCCCCTATCTGATCTAGCGAAATTCTGGGGCCTAAGGTCGCGCCCCACGCGTCCAGCGTCAAGCGTCCGCCCAGGCCTGCGCCACCTTTAGCATCTCCCGACCCTGAGGCTCGAAGGTCAGGGTCTGGAGATAGAGCCCCGTGGAGACCCGCTCGACGAAGCCCCACTGCCAGATCGCCTCGGGGTCCAGCCCGCTGAATTGGGCCAGTCTGTGGCACCGGGCACGTCCCAGGGCCAGGGGATCGCCAGCCAGCAGTTCGGCACTCCACTCCCGCATGGGGATCGCCAGGTCGTAGGCGCGCTCCCCGAACAGGGCGTCGGGGTCCACCAGGACAAAGCCCCCGGCCCGCTCCAGAACATTCTCCCCATGGGCATCGCCATGGACCAGGACCGAGCGCTCGGGATCATAGGCTGCGGCTCGGGTTTCGGCATGGGCCACGGCGCGGGCGATCACGGCCTCTGGGCAGGGCCTGCCGAGGTCCTCCCACCAGGTCTGGATGGAGGCCGAAAGCCAGCGGGCCTTGTCGGCTCCGGTGGAAAGCCAGGCCTGAGGCGCAGCCGGGATCCAGGCCTCTTTCAAGGTGGCGCAGATGATCGCCATCTGAGCGTCTGGGCTCAGGCCCATCTGGCTGAGGCGCCGCCCCAGCGGCTCCATCAGCAGGGCCCGGCGAGGGCGATCATGGCGCAGAACCCGCACATAGCCGCGACCCTGCGCCAGCAGCAGCGGCTCCAGCTCGTTCTCGAAGCTGGGACCATCGGGCAGTTGCAGTTTCAGCACCGCCGGCTGGCCGGTCGCCGTGGTCGCCTCCATCACCAGGGCTGAGGTGCCCCCGCTGAACACCGTCCCCAGGGTCAAGCCCCAGTCCTGGGCGATGTCGGTGGCGAGGTCAGGCAAGGTATCGAGCCAGGCACGACCTGCCGCGCCAAGCGCTGCGGCGCGGCGACGGACGGCGGCAGGTGGGTTGAAGCTGAGCATGGGCCGACCCTGCCCATGGCGTGGCGGGCTGTCCAGGGGGGGGGGGACGCGCAGGAGATCCGGCGGAGACAAGCCACCACCTGAACGTCATAGTCGGGCTTGTCCCGACTACCCATGATCTCCGCGTTGGGGGAATGGGCGGGGCGGCGACGT
>JANPAO010000032.1:0-1710 GCA_031429955.1 Phenylobacterium sp.
AATTTTCGTACTTTTTATACAGTTGCTCCACCTTGGGTTTATTCGATGAACGACCGGTCCCTACGCCTTCGCCAAGCCCGCACCGAGCAGGGCTTCGACACTGCGGCGGCGGCGGCCGAGGCCTTCGGTTGGAACCGCAACACCTATGCCTCCAATGAGAACGGCAATGCCCCCTACTCCTACCGCCGGGCCAAACTCTATGCCGAGGCCTTCAAGGTCCGCCCCGAGTGGCTCTATGAGGCCTCAGGGCCTGTTCGCCCCACGCCCCAGCCGGGGATGGTCAAGGTGATCGGTCGGGTGGGGGCCAATCCCGAGGGCACCGTGCTCTTTGCCACCGGCCAGGAAGCTGACGATCTGGCCCCAATTCCCCCAGGCGGAACGGAAAACGCCGTTGCCCTCCAGGTCTCCGGCCATTCCATGCGCGGCCTGGCCGACGATGGTGCCCTGATCTATTTCGAAGCCCAGCAGACGCCCCCGACCCCCGACATGCTGGGCCATGTGGTGGTGGTGGAGACCGACACCGACGAGGTTCTGGTCAAGCGCCTGCTGCGGGGCAGCACCTCTGGGCGCTTTGACTTGGAGAGTCTGGCTGGCCCCACACGCCACGACGCCCGCCTGCGCTGGGCGGCCCACATCACCGCCATTATTCCCCCCTACCAGGCCCGCCGCATTATCATTCGCGGCTGAGTCACCACTCTCATAGGGCGTGCTTCGCAGAAAATTTCGTTTTCGTTTGGCACTGAGGATGTATTTTTTATACATTTCAGACATGCCGCTGCATGCCCCACATCCAGATGCCCTCGCCACCGTCCTCGCCGTGGAGCAGGCCCGGTCGAGATGGCACGCCCAGGAGGCCGCTCGAGGCTCCGGGGCCAGTTGGTCAGGCCTGTCAGTAGACGCGCCCACACCGTGCCCCGCACCGGTCTTGCTGGCCCGCGCTCAGGCCTTGACTGCCGCGCGAACGGCCCACCGCGACAGCCCCCTCGGCAGCTTCGTCGCCGGCATCATCAAGGCCCAGTCGGCCGCCTTCGCGGCCCACGACCTTGGCGAACGCGCCCGCTCGGCGGCAGCGCGGGACTTCCAGGCCGAGCTTGACCACTGCGAAGCCGCGACCCGAGACCTCAGCCTCCAGGCCCACGCCCTGCTGCGGGCCGCCCGGTCGGCCCGGGTCGCCCTGAAGCGCGCCAGGCAGGAGGCCTCCGAGCAATAGCCCCTCGACTTCCCCAGGGTGCGGCGGCCATTCTGTGTTCAACAGTCAGGGACACAGACCATGCCCACCAACCGCCAATGGATCCTCCGCCGCCGTCCCACCGGGGAGATCGGCCCCGACGACCTGCAACTGGTCACCGTCCAGACCCCAGACCTGAAGGACGGCGAGGTCCTGGTCCGCACCATCTATCTGTCCCTGGATCCCACCAACCGCATCTGGATGAGCGATCAGGACCAGTACCTGCCCCCCGTCGAGATCGGCGACGTCATGCGCGGCGGCGTCATCGGCGTGGTGGAGGCCACCAAAAGCCCGGACCTCCAGGTCGGCCAGATCGTCAATCCCGGCCTCGGCGGCTGGCAGGACTACACCGTCCTCCCGGCGGCCATGGCTCGCCCCAGCCTGCAGATCCCGGGCGTCCCGCTGACCGCCTATATGAGCGCGCTCGGCGCCACCGGCCTCACCGCCTGGTTCGGCCTGATGGACATCGGCAGGCCGCAGCC
>JANPAO010000033.1:0-6202 GCA_031429955.1 Phenylobacterium sp.
CAAGGTTGGCCAGGATGAGCTTGGGTCGTTTGGTCGCGTCGTTCGTGGCAAGCATATCTTCCATCAGAGCGGGCCCCGTCGCGTGCCCCAGACCTTCGGCGGATCGCCCGGCCAGTCGCCTGCGCTCGCCCCGCCCCAGGATGACCGCCAGCACCAGGACAAAACCCGCGCCGGCCAACATAGCGGGAATCATCGGAATGAAGATGTCGCCCGCATCGAGTTGCAGGGCAGCGGCAGCCCGTGCAGTGGGTCCACCCCAGGGCGTGATGTTGGTCACCCCGCATGACAACATCAGCAGGCAGGCCAGGATCAGCGGGTTGAGGCCCAACCGCCGGTAGAGCGGGAGCATAGCTGCACAACAGATCAGATAGGTGGTGGAGCCATCACCATCGAGGGACACCAGCAGGGCCAGGACCGCTGACCCCACCACGATCCGCACCGGGTCGCCCTGGACCAGGCGGACGATCAGCCTCACCAGCGGATCAAACAGACCTGCATCGGTCATCAGCCCGAAGAACAGGATGGCAAAGGCCAGCATCACCCCGGTGGGGGCCAGAGTCTTGACCCCCTCCAGCATCATCGGCCCCAGATCTGTCCCATGACCCGCCAACAGGCCAAACACCACGGGGGTTAGAATCAGACCCACTAGGGCCGAAACCCGACCCGTCATGATCAGGGTCATGAAGGTCGCCACCATGGCGAAGGCGAAGAAAGTCAGCACAGAATCCCCCCGCCTGGGCGATTGGCCTCAGACGGCCCAAACTGACGGAGTTTCTCGCACCCTCAAAGGCCCTTAAGGCAGGACGACGACGCTGTCAGACAGTTCGTTGGGATTGTCCCCCGTTCTCACCGGGAAGTGCTGCGCCAAGACATCAGCGCAACGCCCGATGGCCGCCTCGAAGCCCTCGGCAGCCCGCCGTTTTTTCAGGCCCGCGATCAGCAAGTTCATCGCCTCATCCCACACCTGGGGATCGACCTTGGAGGCGACCCCTTCGTCAGCCACCAGCTCGGCCATACGCTCGGCATAGGAGACATAGATCAGCACCCCCGTGCGCTCCCGGGTGCCCACCAGGTTCTTCGAGAGGAACTGCTCCTGGGCGCGCCGCCTGACCCGCTCTCGCTTCAGGCCCTTGGGGGTGAGCAGGCGGCGCAGCGGCCTGAGGGTTCCAATCAGGACCACCACGGCCACAAACAGCACGGCCTGCAGCAGGATCGCCCCGGTCAGGGCACTGCGCACCGCCTGTTCCGTGACGGCCCCTACCTGGGCGGCGGTCCAGCCGCCTGAAAGCAGATCGGGCACACTCACTGTGATACCCCCCACCAATAGGACGGCCGGTGCCGCCAGAGCAGCAATGGCCGCCCAGGCCACCGGAACTTCGCGGTAGTCCGAGGATTCACCAGCCAGGACCGTGTAGATCTCGCCACGGGTGCGTAGCTCACCCCTGGTGACAGCCGCAGAGATCCGCGCACGATCAGCGTCTGAAAGCATCACCATCCCCCTGAAGACCCACCGCCACCAAAGGACCCGCCGCCGCCGGAAAACCCGCCACCTCCGCCGCCGCGACTACTGCCGCCGCTGGAGAGGATGGCTGACAGCAACCACAGGGCACCGGCACCTCGACCCCGACGCCCACCGCGCAGCACCCCGAAGAACACCCAAAGGATCACCAGGATAATCAGGAAGATTTGAACCCCGTCCTGGGCCGAGATCGACTGATCCTGCGGCGGCGCAGCCGCGATGGCCTTCGCCTGGTCGTCGGGCAGGGATAGCTGGCCGATCAGCGCCTCAGCACCGGCCATCACCCCTTCCTCCATCTTGCCCGCCCGAAAGGCCGGCAGGATCTTGTTCTGAATGATCAGGCTGGACAGGGCATCGGTCAGCACGCCCTCAAGGCCGTAGCCCACGTCGACGCGGACCTTCCGTTCCTTCGGGGCCACCAGCAGCAGCACCCCGTCATTGCGGGTCCTATCACCAATGCCCCAGGCCCGGCCGAGCTGGTAGCCGAAGTCCTCGATCTCATAGCCCTGCAGATCCGGCAGGGTGGCCACCACCATCTGTCGCCCGGTCTTGGCTTCCAGCTCCGACAACTGCCCGCTCAGGCGCTGTTCGGCCTGCGGCGACAGCAGACCCGCATTGTCCACCACCCGCCCGGTCAGCGGAGGGAACTTGGGGGCAGCCATGGCGGCACTCGCCATAGCCACGAGAGCGAGGGTCGCGAGGACCAGGTGCCCCCGCAGCCCTGCCTGCCGGATCATTGGGTCGGCGCGGCCGTGGCGGCGGGCGCAAAGCTGACGCTGGGCGCGGCCTGGGCCGCCGCATTGGCCTGGAACATCACCATCGGCTTGGAGCCGCTATGGACGGTCGAGGCCCAGAAGCTGTTGGGGAACTTACGGAATTCCAGGTTGTAGTCACGGACCGCCTCATTGTAATCGCGACGCGCCACGGTGATGCGGTTCTCGGTGCCCTCGAGTTGGCTCTGCAGGGCCAGGAAGTTCTGGTTGGACTTCAGGTCGGGGTAGTTTTCCTGGATCATCATCAGCCGGCCAAGCACCCCAGACAGCTTGTCCTGGGCTGCGGCATATTGCTGGAATTGCGCGGGGTCAGTGAGGGTGGAGGCATCCACCTTGACCTGGGTGGCCGAAGCCCGGGCCTCGGTCACGGCCACCAGCACGCCCTTCTCCTGGGCGGCATAGCCCTTCACTGTTTCCACGAGATTGGGGATCAGATCGGCGCGGCGCTGATACTGGTTCTGAACCTCGGCCCATTGGGCCTTGGCGCGCTCTTCCTTGGTGGGGATGTTGTTGATCCCACAACCCACGATCAGGAGCGGCGTGAGCACCAGCAGGGCGGCGCGGGCGAGGCGATTGCGAAGCTTGGACACGTATGTGGCTCCCTATGACCGGCGTCAGGTGAAAACCAGACTGACACCCAATGTGGGCGGGACCTTGATCCTGCGCAACGAGATGCAGATTAAGGATCGGAAAGGTCGATCCCGCAAGGTCAGGGCTACTGCCGGGAGGCTGCGGTCCGGTCGCGGATCGCCTTGAACTCAGAGTCGGGCTTCCAGGTCGGCCAGTCCTTGGGGTCATCGGCAATGGCCTTGCCCATCAGATACAGCAGATGAACGTCCTGGGCCGCACCGCGCAGATCCCAGTCGGGGCTCCAGGCGTCGCAGGGCTGGTGATAGCATTGGGCCGTATAGTCGCTGACCCACTTGTCGCCAGCCGCCCGTCCGCCCACGACCAGATCAGGCCCGCCCCCAAGCCCCATCATCAGCATCACCGGGACGCCCTGCTTGGCCAGGCTGAAGTGGTCGGCGCGGAAGAAGAGGCCGCGCTCGGGGTGGGCGTCGGGCGTCACCGTCCGACCTTGCGTCTTCGCCGCTGCGATCAGCCGGTCATCAAGCTGGCTCTGGCCGTAGCCCACCAGGACCACGTCCCGGGACGGACCTGCCGTCTGCAGGACATCCATGGTAAAATTGGCCGCCATCCTGGCCAGAGGGGTCGTCGGATGAACGCCATAGTATTCTGAGCCCAACAGACCCCGCTCCTCGGCGGTCCAGGCGGCAAACAGGGTGGTGCGGGCCAGGCGTGGTCCAGCGGCGAGCGCGCGCGCGATCTCCAGGACGCCGGCCACTCCGATGGCGTCATCGGCCGCACCTCGCCGCACCTTGTCGCCATTGACGGGCGCGCCGAGGCCAAAGGCATCCCAGTGGGCCGAGAACATCACGCTCTCATCAGGCTTGGCGGTACCGGTCAGTTTGGCAAGGACGTTGCGGCTGACCACCTGACTGTGGGTGACGCCATAGTCGGCCGAAAAGATCGCGCCGGTCAGGGGCACGGGTTTGAAGTCAGGCGACCGCGCGCTGAGTTTCAGAGCCTCGAAGTCCAGGCCCGCCTGCCGAAACAGATCCACCGCCACCTCCCGTTGGACCCAACCCTGCAGCAGCAGCTTTTCCTTGGCCGGGTCGGGGCGAACGATATCGAAGCTCTCGCCATTGGAGGCCGCCACGGTTGACCAGCCGTAGCCAGCGCCCGCCGTCTCATGAACGATCAGGGCTCCGATCGCCCCTTGGCGCACCGCCTCCTCGTACTTGTAGGTCCAGCGGGCGTAGTAGGCCGCCGCCTGGCCGCCGAACTTGCCGGCCACCGGCTCGCCGGGCTGGGCCTCGAAGTCCGGGTCATTGATCAGGAAGACCGCGACCTTACCCTTCAGGTCGGCCCCCTTGAAGTCATCCCAGCCCCGCTCCGGTGCCTTGACGCCATAGCCGACGAACACCAGCGGGGCCCCGGCGATGGTCACCCGGTCCACCGGCCGCAGGGTGGCGACATTGATCTGCATCGCCTGTGTAAGGGCGGTGACCTTGCCCCCCACCGAGAGACTGAGCTGGGCACCCGGCTGCACCTGGAGGCGCTGGAGCTTCACCTCCTGCGTCCAGCCGCCGTTCTCGCCGGCCGGTTCCAGGTTCAAGGCCTTGAACTGGCCGATTAGGTAGTCGACCGTCTTGGCTTCTCCGGGCGATCCGGGCGCGCGACCTTCGAACTCATCGGAGGCCATCACCTTGACGATGGCCGAGAGGCGCGCGGTGTCTATGGGACCACTGGATTGGGCCTGGGCGTGTGTCGTCGCCAGGACGGCGGCAAGGGCGAGGGCAAAGGTCTTCATGCGGGTGACTCCTGCCGGGAGCCTAACCGCCCCATCAGGCCCGCGAAAGCTCCGCCTCCACTGCCCCCAGCCGATCCTTGCCAAAGAACATCTCGCCAGCGACGAAGAAGGTGGGGATGCCGAACACTCCGCGCGCCACGGCCGCCTCGGTATTGGCCACCAGCTCGGCCTTGACCTCAGGGTCCTGGGTCGCCTCAAGGAGGGCCTTGGCGTCGAGGCCAGCCTTGGTGAGAACCTGCGCCACCACCTGGGGATCGTCCATCTTCAGCCCCTGCTCCCACATGGCGCTGACCACAGCGGCCAGATAGGCCTCGCCCACCCCGGCGCGACGGGCGGCGATCAGGCCGCGCATGATCAACAGGGTATTGACCGGGAAGTGCGGGTTCTGGCGATAGGCGGTCAGGCCGTGGGCGGCGACATAGCGTCGGGTTTCCAGGGCCTCATACTCCAGCTTGCCCTTCACCCCGCCGAAGGCCGCCATCGGCGACTGGTTGCCGGTGGCCTTGAAGATGCCCCCTAGCAGGCAGGGAATCAGGTTGACGGTCGCGCCGTGGCGGGCGGCAATCTGGGGCAGCACCTTCCAGGACAGGTAGCCATTTGGGCTGCCGAAATCGAAGATGAAGTCGAGGGTCTTGGCCATTACCAGGTCTCCTTCCAAGGGCGCAGGTCCAGCTCGTGGGTCCAGGCCGAGGGTTTCTGATTGTGCAGCCAGACATAGCTGGCGGCGATGTCGTCGGGCTTGAGGATCTCATCACCAGCCAGCTTGGCGGTCACCGCCTCGGGGGTGTTGTTGGTACGGGTGAAGGTGCCGTCGATGGCGCCGTCCACGACGATGTGGGCCACATGGATGCCAAGGGGACCCAGCTCGCGGGCCGCGCTCTGGGCCACTGCGCGCAGGCCCGCCTTGGCCGCGGCGAAGGCGGAGAACCCCTTGCCGCCGCGCAGGGAGGCCGTGGCGCCGGTGATCAGGATCGTGCCGCAGCCACGCGGGGTCATCACCCGGGCAGCCTCCCGAGCGGTCAGGAAGCCGGCGAAGCAGGCCATCTCCCAGACCTTGGTGAAGACCCGCGAGGTGGTCTCCACCAGGCCAAACCGGACATTGGCCCCGATGTTGAACACCACCACCGCCAGGGGTCCGATCTCGGCCTCGATGCGGTCCACCAGGGCGACCATTTCGGCCTCCTCGCGGGCGTCGACCCCGAAGGCGTGGGCCCGGCCACCGGCGGCGACGATCTCCGCAGCCAGGGCTTCCAGCGAGGCGAGGTTGCGGGCCCGCCGGGTGAGGCAGACAGTCAGGCCCTGGGCGGCGAAGGCCCGGGCGATGGCCCCCCCGACCCCGTCGCCGGCCCCCACCACCAGGCAAACTTCAGGCACTTGATGAAGTGGTTCTGCCATCGCGCCGCCCCAAGGTTCAGAATTTGGACGGACTATCGTATTGAAACTGGACCCGGTCAATGGGAGACTGGTGGCGCAGACGAGGACCTGGGCGATGAAGTGGGATGACCTGGCCGACCAGCCCTGTTCGGTGGCCCGCAC
>JANPAO010000034.1:0-4539 GCA_031429955.1 Phenylobacterium sp.
TTCCGCCGTATGGTCTTCAACGTGCTGGCCAGCAATCGTGACGACCACACCCGTCAGCACAGCTACCTGATGGACGAACACGGCCAATGGCGGCTGGCCCCGGCCTATGACCTCACCTATTCGACAGGCCCGGGCGGCGAGCACTATCTCGACATCGAAGGCGAGGGCAAAAACCCTACCCGGGAACAGGTCAGCGCCTTGGGCCGTCGCCATGGCCTGCCAGATCGCCTGATCGACGCCATCATCGACGAGGTCCGCGCGGCCGTGGCGGACTGGGCGCGCGTCGCCGATGAGGTCGGCGTCACCCGGGGGTCGCGCACCGAAATCCTGGGTGCCCACCAAGCTGTGGCCGCCCGCTTCTCGACATGAGCTAGCCCAACCCCTCGATCCAGGCCGCCGCCGCGGCCTTGGGTCGGCCATCGATGTCAAACAGCAAGGGCGCGTCCGAGGCGTCCTCCCGCTTGCGCCAGGACTCCTTGTCCCGCAGGCCCCAGGTGGTGAAGGCAAATTGCTGTCGCGCCGGCAGGGCTGAGAAGGCCTCGGCGGCTTCGCGGTAGAGGTCGGCCTGACGGGCGACCCGCTGGGTGCGGGTGCCTCCCTCCTGCAGGGAGACGTCCATTTCTGAGATGTGGATCGGCAGTCCCAGGGAGGCGAGGTCGGCGATGGCCGCCTTGATCAGGCCTGGTGAGTCACCTGCCGCCAGATGGGTTTGGGTTCCCAGCCCCCCGAGCGGCGCACCGGCCTTGAGCAGGGCCTCGGCTAGTTTCAGGAAGGCCGTTCGCTTTTTCGGCAGGGTCTCCAGGAAGAAGTCGTTGAGGAACAGGAGCGCCCCGGGATCGGCTTCCCTGGCGTGCTGGAAGGCCAGGACCATGTGCTGCAGCTTGCCCAGCTTCCGAGCCCAGAGACTGTCGCGCCAACCGCTGCCGTCATCCTCCACCGTCTCATTGATGACGTCCCAGCCCACGGCCTGGCCGCGATAACGCCCCACCACCGCTAGGATGTAGTTGCGATAGGCGTCGGCAAACCTCACCCGACTCTCGTCGAGATTGACGAAGGCGGCGGGGGCCTGATCGTACCAGACCAGGGTGTGGCCAAACAGGCGCAGGCCGTGGGCCTTGGCAAAGGCCGCGATCTTGTCGGGGCCCTCAAAGCGAAACGAGCCGTCGTCCTGGGCGATGTACTCCATCTTCATCTCCCACTCCGGCGTGAGTTGGGAGACCTGGTCGAGAAGGAGCCGCACGAGGGACGGATCCTCCAGGTGGACGGCCTGGATGCAGGTGCCCACTGGGAAGGGTGCGGCGACCTTAAGCGGCGGCAGAGCCAGGGCCGGTGCCTGGGCCACCGCTGTGCGATTGCAGGCCGCCAGGGCCAGGGCTGAGCCGATCACGGCCCGACGGTGCAGGCCGCTCATCGGGTGCCGCCAGCGCGGCGCAGTCCCATCTCGTCCAGGGCTGCGGTCTCCTGGCGGGCCACCTCCCGGCGGCGGGTCACCGCCATCCCCTCGGCGACATGCTCGTACTTCTTCTGCGCTTCAAAGGCCTGGGAGAGGGCATCGCGGGCACCGGCTTCCTCGGCGACAATCCGGTCGATCTCAAGCTGGGCTGCGGCCTTGCGCAGCCGCAGGCCCTCCAGGAATCCCACCTGGTACCAGCCGTTCTCGACGTCCGCCCTTGCCTGCATGGACTCCGCCTCGCCCTCGGCCTCCAGCAGGACCAGGGTCATCTCGGCGGTCCGGCGGCGGTCGGCAATTTCCCCCAGGCGCTTCTGCAGCACCTCGACCTCATAGGTGGCCAGTTTGATCAGGCTGTCGGCCCAACTCATGACGCTTCGGTCATCAGGATCTGGGCCAGGCGTTCGAAGCTCTCATCGAGGCTGGTGACCTCGTCCTTGTCCTGGCCAAGGAAGGCCTCAAGCTGGGGGTTGAGCTCTATGGCCCGGTCCACGGCCGGATCGGCCCCGGTGCGATAGGCGCCGATGCGGATCAGCTCCTCCATATTGGCATAGGCCGAGAGGGACTGGCGCGCCTGGGTGACAATCTGTCGCTCATGGGGCTGATGGCAGCCTGGCATGGTTCGGCTGATGGACTTCAGGACATTGATCGCCGGGAAGCGGCCACGTTCGGCGATGGCCCGCTCCATGACGATGTGACCGTCGAGGATGCCGCGAACCGCATCGGCAATCGGTTCGTTGTGATCATCCCCGTCCACCAGCACGGTGAAGATACCGGTGATGGGGCCAGCGGTGGTGCCGTCAGGCCGCACGGGACCTGGGCCTGCCCGCTCCAGCAGCTTGGGCAGTTCGGTAAAGACGGTGGGGGTATAGCCCTTGGTGGTGGGGGGCTCGCCAGCCGCCAGGCCGATCTCCCGCTGGGCCATGGCAAAGCGGGTGACACTGTCCATCATGCACAGCACCTCCAGGTCCTGATCACGCAGGAACTCGGCAATGGCCAGGGTCATATAGGCGGCCTGGCGGCGCTTGAGGGCGGGTTCGTCGGAGGTGGCGACCACGACGATGGCCCGCTTCAGCCCCTCCTCGCCCAGGGTCTCCTCGATGAATTCCCGGACCTCCCGGCCTCGCTCGCCGATCAAGCCGACCACCACGGCGTCGCAGTCGGCCTGCTTGGCCAGCATGGAGAGCAGCACCGACTTGCCGACGCCGGAGCCGGCAAAGACCCCGAGGCGCTGACCTCGGCAGCAGGTGGTGAAGACATTCATGGACCTCACCCCCAGGTCCAGCCGCTCTCCGACCCGGCCTCGCGCATGGGCGGCCGGCGGGGCAGCGCGAAGGGGATAGCCGACGATGCCCTGGGGCAGGGGGCCGAGCCCGTCGATGGGGTCGCCGAAGGCATCAATCACCCGGCCCAGCCAGGCCCGGGTCGGGCGCACCGCCGAACCCTTGGGATCGATCCGAATCTCCGCGCCCGGTGCCACGCCCTCGACCGGGCCAAAGGGCATCAGCAGGGCACGGGTTTCACGAAACCCCACGACCTCGGCCTGCAAAGGTTTGTCCGCGCGCCGCGCGATCTCCGCCCGCGCGCCCACCGACAGCCGAGTCAAGCCACCGCGGGCCTCGATCAGCAGGCCGTTAACGGCTGCCACCCGGCCAGAAACCGTCAGTGGGTCAATCCGCTCAATGGCCGCAACGAGGCTCTGCAAGGGGTCACTCCGACGCGCGGTTCAGGGCGCGCAGAATCGACCCGCCGCTGTTAACCGCCCGTGAAGATCTGGCCACCCTGGCGCAGAGCCAGCGGACCCTGGCCGGCCCGCGATCCGCCCATCCTGTCCAATCACAAAAGATTCAACGGCGTCGAGTCCCACCGACCCTAGCCGCGCTTGCTGGCGAATCCGAAATCGAGTTAACGATTCTGCCAGGGGCCTTTCACTATTAACCGGTCTTAAATTAACTCGCTGGCAAGGTGGCCGTGAGGAACGACATGGATTCCGAAGAATCCAAATTTAGGCGCGGGCGGTTCAGGAGAATTTTATGCGCGTACTGTTGATTGAGGATGACAGCGCCACCGCGCAGAGCATCGAATTGATGCTCAAGTCGGAAGGCTTCAATGTCTATACGACGGACCTAGGGGAAGAGGGCGTGGATCTGGGGAAGATCTACGACTACGACCTGATCCTGCTGGACCTCAACCTGCCTGACATGAGCGGCATGGACGTCTTGCGCACCCTGCGGGTTGGCAAGATCAACACCCCGGTCATGATCCTGTCGGGATCGGCTGAGATCGACACCAAGGTCAAAACCTTCGGCGCCGGCGGCGACGACTATATGACCAAGCCCTTCCACAAGGACGAGCTGGTGGCCCGGATCCACGCCGTGGTCCGCCGCTCCAAGGGCCATGCCCAGTCGGTGATCAAGACTGGCGACATTACGGTCAACCTGGACGCCAAGACCGTCGAGGTGAACGCCAGCCGCGTCCACCTGACCGGCAAGGAATACCAGATGCTGGAGCTGCTCTCCCTGCGCAAGGGCACCACGCTCACCAAGGAAATGTTCCTCAACCACCTCTATGGCGGCATGGACGAGCCGGAACTGAAGATCATCGACGTCTTCATCTGCAAGCTACGCAAGAAGCTGGCGGCCGCCGCCGACGGCAAGCACCACATCGAAACCGTCTGGGGCCGGGGCTATGTCCTGCGCGATCCCCAGGAGAACGCGGTCGCCGCCTAGACTTGGCACCCGACTTTCGTTTCTAGAGCACGCCCGCCCTCACCGGCGGGCGTTGTCTTTTGTCGCCCCTGGGAAGCCTACCATAGCCGTCGGGTGAAGAGCCTATCTGATTGACCACGGCTTCCGAACGGCCAAGGCCTTTCGTTGCGGAAGCTCCCCGCTCCCTGCCGGATGCTCGGTTTGAAGGCTGGACACGAAGCTCACGAAGAAAGCCAAGGGCACGAAGGAGGGCAAGAAACGGTCGACACCGCGTCTCAAGACCATCGCGGCGCGTACGCGCCTCCAGGCGGCGCAGTGTCTCGTTTTCGAAACTCTCAAGCCCACGCCTGGGCCTGCGGCTGACTTTCCACGCCGCCCTGT
>JANPAO010000035.1:0-2785 GCA_031429955.1 Phenylobacterium sp.
CCGGGATGAGGGGGTTGTTGTGCGCGCCGCGGGGCCTCGGGGGCCCTCTCACCCGTGCCCGTGCCGATGGTTTTGGTCGGGGTAGTGGGGGGGGGTGTGGGTTAGGGGTTCGTGGCGGTGGGGGTGGCTGTGGGGTTGTCCGGGCGGGTCGCCAGGCGCGTGGGTGTGCTGGTGGTGGGCGTCGTGGGTGTGGCGGTGTTCGTGGTCCATGGCCTCGTGGATGTGGGGATGCTCGTGGCTTTCCATCAGGTGTAGGGCCACGCCGATCAGCATGAGGACCGCCGCCGCCAGCAGTTGCAGGGTGACCGGCTCGCCAAACAATCCGATGGCCAGGATCGCCCCGATGAAGGGGGCGGTGGAGAAATAGGCTCCCGCGCGGGCCGCCCCCAGATGGCGCAGGGCCAGGACGAACATCACCAGACTGACGCCATAACCCAACAGGCCCACAAGGCCCGCCGCCAGGGTCTGGGTCAGGGGCGGCAGGTGTGCCCCTAGGGAAAGGGCCAGGGTGAGGTTGACGGCCCCGGCCACCAGGCCCTTGAGCAGAGCGATCTCCACCGGGTCGGCGGCGCTGAGTTTTCGGGTCAGGTTGTTGTCAATGCCCCAGGCCAGGCAGGCCCCGGCGATGGCCAGTGACCCGAGGCCAAGGCCGGTCGGTCCCCCCTGCCACGACAGGATGACCGCCCCGGCCAGGATGGCGGCCGCCCCCAGCAGCAGGCGGCGGTCCACGCTCTCACGGAAAGCGATCCAGGCGATCGCCATGGTGGCTAGGCCCTCGAGGTTCAGCAGCAGGGCGGCGCTGGAAGCCGGGGTGGTGCTGAGACCCACCATCAGCAGCACCGGGCCGATCACCCCGCCGCTGAGCACCACCAGGGCCAGCCAGGGCAGGTCAGCCCGGCGCAGTGGCGCCTCGGCGGCTGGAACTCCCAGGGCCCCTCGGGCCAGGTGGAGGGCGGCCAGGCCAAGGCCCGAACCCAGATAGAGCAGGCCCGCCAGCAGCCAGGGGCTGACCCCGCCCCCCAGCAACAGCTTGGCCAAAGGCGTGCTGGCCCCGAACAGGGCCGCCGAGGCGATGGCGAGCGGGACGCCGGGTCGATTTGCGAACATGGGGCCAGCTTAGGGCGCGGCGGGCAGTGCGGCCAGCGGAGGCTTGCCGTTCTGCCTTGGCGGTGACAAGTCAGGGACTGCAATAGAGGCGAGAGCGACCATGGCCGAACCCAAGGGCAAGCGAGACTTCCGTGACAGCCCAAGGCTCGATCCCAAGGAGCGTCACCAGGTGGAATACTGGGCCAAGCGCTGGGGGGTGACCCATGACCAGATCATCAGTGCCTATCGCAAGGTGGGGATGATGGTGAAGGATATCGCAGTGGAGCTGGGGAAGAAGCGCTGATGCATCAGATCCGCACCGAGGTCCTGATCCCGGCAAGCCCTGACAAGGTCTGGGCGGTGCTGGCTGATTTCGCCAGCTACGGGGCGTGGAACCCGCTGAACCTGGAGGCCCGGGGCGAGGCGGTGCTGGGGGCCAAGGTGGCCATGGTGTTTGTCAATCCGGCGGCGGGGGGCGGCAAGACGATATCCCAGACCGTGACCGTGACCAGCTGTGAGCCGGGTACGAGCCTGGCCTGGTCGGGGACCGTGCCGCTGTTGTTCAAGGGGCGTCACCATTTCACGCTTACGGCGGAGGGCGACGGGACCCGGGTGCGGCACGGTGAGGACCTGGAGGGCCTGGTGGCCATGAGTTTTTCCAAGGCCAGGATCGCGCGGGATTTCGTGCCACACTATCACGCGGTGAACGCGGCCCTGGCTGGGCGTGTGGCGATGCTGGGTTAGATGGGCATCAAGGACCTGGCCGACCTGGCGATTGATGAGGATCCCCATGCGCCCTGCCTGTGGATCCCCAGCGAGCATTGGGACGACTTCTGCCTGGCCATCGGCCAGAGGCCCAACCGGATCGGGGCGGTGATCTATCGCAACAAGACCATCCGTGACGGGGGTTCGGGGACGGATATTCGGACCGGGTCAGAGCAGGGGCTGGGGCGGCGGTAGCAGGGTTGTGGCCAGGGACAGGAACTCGGCCACATCCAGGGTCTCGGCCCGGCGCGACGGGTCGATGCCGGCGCGTTCGCAGAGATCTTCGCCGCCCAGGGACTTGAGGCTGGAGCGCAGCATCTTGCGGCGTTGGCCAAAGGCGGCGGCGGTGACGGTCTGGAGGGTGCCCAGCAGGGCCGGGTCCAGGCGCTGCGCATGGGGCACCAGGTGGACCACGGCCGAGGTGACCTTCGGCGGCGGGGTGAAGGCGCGGGGCGAGACCTCCATCACCAGCCGGGCCTGGGCTGTGGCCTGGGCGATGACGGCCAGGCGGCCATAGGCTTCGGAGCCGGGTGTCGCGACGATGCGGTCGGCCACCTCCTTCTGGAACATCAGGGTCAGGGAGGTGGGGGAAAAGCTCGCCCCGGTCAGCCACTTGATCAGCAGCGGGGTGCCGACATTGTAGGGCAGGTTGGCGACGATGGCGGTGGGGCGACCGCTGGCCAGGGCGGCCTCGTCGGTGGTGAGCGCATCCTCCAGCCGCACGGTGAGTGCCCCGGCACTGGCGGTGGTGAGATCCTCCAGCAGCGGCAGGAAGCGGGGATCCATCTCGACGGCGGTGACCTGGGCCCCGGTTTCCAGCAGGGCGCGGGTGAGGCCACCGGGTCCTGGTCCCACCTCAATGACATGATCCCCTGGGCCCACCTGGGCCAGGCGGGCGATCTTGCGAGTGATATTGAGGTCAAACAGGAAGTGC